>NZ_CALHXD010000306.1 GCF_938040115.1 uncultured Campylobacter sp.
AAAAAATAGTATTTAGTAAAATTTTAAGGAGAAACTATGAAAACAATCGAAGGAAATTTGGCTTTAAAAGGCGGCGAGAAGATCGCTATAGTGGGCGCGAGATTTAACCACATCATCACCGATAGGCTGGTCGAGGGCGCGAGGGATGCGTTTTTGCGCCACGGCGGAGACGAGAAAAATTTGAGCCTCATTTTGGTGCCGGGCGCGTTTGAGATACCGATGGCGCTTGAAAAGGCGCTAGCTAGCGGTAAATTTGACGCCGTTTGCTGCGTGGGAGCGGTGATCCGCGGCTCTACGCCTCACTTTGACTACGTTAGCGCCGAGACCACCAAGGGTATCGCAAACGTCACGCTAAAATACGGCAAACCGGTAACCTTTGGTGTACTAACGGTAGATAACATCGAGCAAGCAATCGAGAGAGCGGGCTCAAAGGCCGGAAACAAGGGCTTTGAAGCGATGACGGGCGTGATCGAGATGCTAAGCTTATATAAAAATTTGGAGGCGTAAAATGGCGACTCGTCATCAGGTCAGGCAGGCCGTCGTTTCGCTACTATACGCGCGCGAAATGGGTAGCTGCGGCGAGGAGTTCGTCGAGGAATTTTTAGAAGAAAAAAAGATCCGAAACGACCAGCGAAGCCTCGCGCTGTCGCTTTTTCACGGCATTTTGGAGCATGCAGATGAGCTTGACGCGCTACTAAACGCGCGCCTAAAAGAGTGGAAGATAAACGAGATCGGCAGCATCGAGCGCGCCGTGCTTAGGCTGGGGGCGTACGAGATGAAATTTACCCCGACCGATAAGGCTGTCATCATAAACGAGGGCATCGAGCTTGGCAAGGAGCTGGGCGGCGACTCGGCGCCGAAATTTATAAACGGCGTGCTAGACGCGCTAAAGGCCGATCTGTGAAGCTATGCGTCGCGCTTGATCTGAGCTCGAAGCAGGAGTGTTTGCAGCTAGCGGAGCAGCTTGCGGACTTTTCGGATAAAATTTGGCTAAAAGTCGGGCTGCGGGCTTATTTGCGCGATGGAGCGGACTTTGTGGGGGAGCTAAAAAAGCTCGGGAATTTTAAAATTTTCCTCGATCTAAAGCTTTATGATATCCCAAATACGATGGCCGATGCCGCCGAGGAGATCGCTAAAATCGGCGTCGATATGATAAACGTGCACGCAAGTAGCGGCAAGCGCGCGATGGCTACCGTGATGGAGCGACTAGATAGGCTAGCTTCGCGTCCGTTGGTGCTCGCGGTCTCTGCGCTAAC
>NZ_CALHXD010000307.1 GCF_938040115.1 uncultured Campylobacter sp.
GATGAGCTTTCTTAGGTCGTTTGGATCGAGCAGGCCGTTTTCGTTTACTGGCACGCGGCTCACGCGAACGCCGTATTTTTTGAGAAACTCAAATGTCGCCGAGATCGCCGGGTGCTCGACGGCGCTAATTATGACGTGATCTTTGTCTTTATTTAATATATGATCGAAAAATACGCCCTTAGCCACCCAGTTGTTGCTCTCGGTGGCGCAGCCCGTGACCACGATGTCGTCGTTATCGCTCGCGTTTATGCCCGCATAGAGCTGATCCATCGCGCGGCGAAGCGCGGGGTGCGTCTCGGAGCCGAATCTATGAAGCGAGTTTGGATTGCCGTATTTTTCGCAAAAAAACGGCTTCATAAGCTCGAAAGCTTCGGGATCGACCATCGTCGTGGCATTGTTGTCTAGATATACTCTCACGCTTGACCTTTATCAATTAGGATATATTTTATCCCTTTTATTTTCGCGACGATAATATAACAAATTTTATAAATTTTTGATTAAAATTTTAGCTTAGTTTTTTCAAATTTAAGCGGTTTTTGATAGAGTTTATATATTGAAATTCCTTATCAAATAAGCAAAACATCGCCGTTTCGGTCAAATTTGAGATAAAAAGATAAAATATATCCTAAACTTAGTTTGATTTCTTAAGGTTTTAGAAAATTTAAAAATTAAAATTTTTGTATTTTGAGTGAAATTCGGCGAAATAAATCCGAATTTTTCGCCGACTCGGGATAAATTTATATCTTTGCTCGGTTAAATTTGACGCACAATAAAGACGAGAGCGAGCGTCAAATTTAAGGCTGCTAAATGTTTCTGGCGTCGTAAAATTTGATCGTCCAAGGTACATCCGCGACGTCTGTGCACAGCTTTGACGCAAAATACTCCCGAACCGCGGCGTAGTCTGATTTTGAGATGAAATAAATATTTATAACGCTCGTTTGGCTAAACAGGGCAAGGTTGCAAAAGTAGCTTAAATTTACGTCCTTATCAAAGGCTCTAAGCACGCATTTTACGATAAAAATCAGCGCATAAAAAATAAATGCGGCCAATACGAACATAAACGGGATCACTACCGCGGAAAGCGGTTTCTTTGGTATCGCTCCTAAAATTTGATAGGGCGATTTTCGCATTTGGGCGATATCTGCTAAATTTATCGTTACTCCCTTTTTGGTTTGGTAAATTTTATCCTCGTAAAGGTAAACGAGCGAGGGATTTTTGAGTTTTTTGATTAGGTCGGCGGCGGCTAAAATATTCATAAGAATACCGCTACCAAACATCGAAGCAAACCTAGGGTCTCGCATCGCCTCTGCCCTAAAAACCTCCCAAAATGAGCCGCTTTGCCAATCTATCATGCCGCTAAAAAATATAAAAAACGTCATAAAAAGGTTAAAGCCGAGCAAGAATACGCAACTAAGCGCGATAACGTAAAAATCATCCTGTAAAATCAGCGGATTTTCGTCGTAGTTTCTGCTCAAATTTGATCCTTTGTGCGCCGTGCGATAAAAATATTCGGCTTAAATTTAACCCATCAAATTTAAGAACCGGCAGGATAAATCGTGCGCCAAATTTGCCTGCGAAGCCTAAAATTGACTAATTTATCCCGCCTAGCAGCTCTTGCGTCTGCTCGAAGCTAAAGCCCTCTTCGGCGTCTTGTTTTAGGAAGTTATCTATAAATTCTTTTTTCGAGATGGCAAGGTCTAGCTCTTTGTCGCTGCCCTTTTGATACGCGCCGATGCGTAGCAGGACCTCGTTTTCTTTTAGAAGTGAGTAGAGACGTTTTAGCTTGGCGGCGTTTGCTCTGTGCTCTTTGGTCGCGATGTCGCTCATCACGCGCGAGGCGGAGTTTAGGATGTTTATAGGCGGGTAGATGCCAAAGTCCGTCATCTCGCGGCTAAGCACGATATGTCCGTCTAGGATCGAGCGACTCTGGTCGGCTATCGGGTCGCTCATGTCGTCGCCGTCTACTAGCACGGTAAAAAAGGCCGTTATGCTGCCCTTGCCTTCCTCTTTGCCCGCACGCTCCATCAGCTGAGGTAGCAGGGTGAGTACGGATGGCGGGTAGCCCTTAGACGTCGGCGGTTCGCCCAGCGCCAGACCGATCTCTCGCTGCGCCATTGCAAACCTCGTCACGCTATCCATGATAAAAAGCACGTCTTTGCCTTGGTTTTTGAAGTATTCTGCCACGCTCATAGCGCAAAAGGCGCCGTATTTTCGCATCAGCGGGCTATCGTCGCTGGTGGCTACGATGACGACGGTGCCGCTTAGATCGCCGCGTAAATTTTTCTCGATAAACTCCGGCACCTCGCGGCCGCGCTCGCCGATGAGGGCAACTACCTTGATCGGGGCTTGCGAGTTTTTTACTATCATGCCCATGAGCGTACTTTTACCTACGCCAGAGCCCGCGAAAATGCCAAGTTTTTGGCCTTTGCCGCAGGTTAGCAGCCCGTCGATGCTTTTAACCCCGACGCTAAAAATTTCATCTATTAGTCCGCGCTTCATCGCATCGATCGGAGCTTGCATGATCGGAGCGTACTCGGTCGTAGCGATCGCGCCTTTGCCGTCTTTTGGATTCATAAAAGGATCCACTACGCGCCCCAAAAGAGCGTCTCCGACGGGTATTTTCATACCTTGGTCGCTTTGATAGACGAAGTCGCCGATCTTGTAGCCTTCTACAAAGCCAAAAGGCGAGATGAGTGCGGTATTTTGCCGCACCTCGGTCACCATCGCTAGTCCGCTTTTGCTCTTATCTTTAGCGCAAATTTGCACAATGTCGCCGATGCTGGGGCGTAGTCCCGAGATCTCTATCGTCGTAGCAGAAATTCGCTCGATCACGCCAAAGACGCTAGAGAGAGATAAATTTGCGCCCAGTTTTGATTTTAAGCTATCTAAATTCACTAAAATCTCACTTCTTTGTGCGAATTTATGAGAGAGAAAAATTCGCGCCTAGTCTCGCTGCTACTTAAAAAACATCCTCGCAGCGCCGAAGTGGTAGTGGTCGAGTTGATCTTACCCACGCCTCGCATCTCCACGCACATGTGGCGCGCCTCGATGACGACGCCAACGCCTTTTGGTTTGATGACGTCTTGCACGGCTTCTGCGATCTGCTCGGTGAGCTGCTCTTGGATTTGCAGGCGGCGAGCGAAGATATTTACCATGCGTGGGATTTTGCTAAGGCCCACGACCTTGTGATTTGGGATGTAGGCCACGTGCACGCGCCCGAAAAACGGTAGCAAATGATGCTCGCAAAGGCTGTAAAATTCGATATCGCGCACGAGCACCATTTCGTTATTTGAGCTATCAAACAGCGCGTCGTTTAGCACGACTTTTGGGTCTTGAAAGTAGCCGCTCGTTAAAAACTCATAAGCTTTAAAAACGCGCTCGGGAGTTTTAGCTAACCCCTCTCTATGCGGGTCTTCGCCGACTAAATTTAGCATCTGCTCGACGCAGCTTTCAAACTTTTCTTTTTTTAAATTTTCATTTTTTAAATTTTCTTGCATTTGCGTTCCTGATTCATTTCGCTATCTAAATTTGATAAATGATTTTACTTAAATTCGCCTTTCGCGCGCTTAAATTTATACTATGAATAAGGAAAATTTTGCTACACTCTAGGAAATTTTTATTTTTTAAAGGAATTTAATGCAAATCAAAACCAAGGCGATCGACGCCGTAAATGCTTCGCTAAGTGCGAAAATACCGAGCGCGGACGTAAAATCCAAACTCGAAAACGCTGCTAAAAAAGCTGCGAAAAATATGAAAATAGACGGATTTAGAGCGGGCAAAGTGCCTGTGAACGTAGTGCTAAAACGTTACGAAAAAGAACTAACAGCCGATGCCGAGCAAGACGCGCTAAAAGATGCGATCGATGCAGGTCTAAAAGAGCTAAATAGAAAATTTGAAGAAGTTATCGGCGAGCCGATCGTGACTAAATTTGATAGAGGCGAGAACGAGATAGACGCAGAGATCGAGCTTTCGTTTAAACCCGTTATAAACATCGACGGCTACGAGGAGCTGATAGATAGCGTCACCACTCCGCGCGTAACCAAAAAAGAGATTGACGAGAGAAAAAACGAAATTTTAAAAATGATGGCTCCGCTAGAAAAAGTGGAAAAAGAGGCGCTTGAAAAGGGCGATTTTGCTAAATTTGACTTCGAAGGCTTCGTAGACGGCGAGGCGTTTGAGGGCGGCAAAGCCGAAAACTATCTGCTAGAAATCGGCTCTGGTCAGTTTATACCTGGCTTTGAGGACGGTATGATCGGGCTAAAAGTCGGCGAAGAGCGCGACGTGAAGGTTAAATTTCCGGCCGAGTACGGCGCTGCGCACCTTGCGGGCAAAGACGCGACGTTTAAAGTAAAACTACACGAAATCCAAGGTAAAAAAGTGCCTGAAGAGATCGACGAAGAGACGCTAAAGCGCATCATGCCGGGCGAGGAAAAGGTAAGCGTCGAGCTGTTTGAAGAGAGACTAAAAGAGCAGATCAAAGCCGAGAAGCACGCTAAAAACGTAAACGAGGAGCTAAAGCCTAAATTTGCCGACGCGATCGTGGCTAAATTTAACTTCGACGTGCCGAAAAACATCGTAGAGCAAGAGATGGATATGCAGTTCCGCGGCGCTTGGAGCAGCTTTACGCCTGAGCAGATGGCTAAATTTAGAGAGGATAAAGACGCTCTAACTAAACAGCGCGAGACATACCGCGACGACGCCGTAAAAAGCGTGAAGCTAACGTTTATAATAGACGAGCTAGCGCGCCGCAGAGATATCAAAGTAAGCGATCAAGAGCTGATCCAAGCGGTGTATTTTGAGGCGTATCGCTCAGGCGTAGATCCGAAGCAACACCTTGAAAACTATAAAAATCAAGGAATTTTACCTGCGATCAAAATGTCGATGATCGAGGAGAAGCTATTTAACGAGATGTTTGCGCTAAAGAGCGATAAGAAAGAGAAAAAGGCGGAGTAATGAGCTACTACATCCCCTACGTCATCGAGCGTACGAGCAAGGGCGAGAGAAGCTACGACATCTACTCGCGCCTGCTAAAAGACCGCATAATAATGCTTAGCGGCGAGATCGAGGACGGCATGGCGTCTGCGATCGTGGCTCAGATGCTGTTTTTAGAGGCCGAAGATCCGGACAAAGACATATATCTATATATAAACAGTCCTGGTGGCGTGATAACGAGCGGATTTAGCATTTACGATACGATGAACTACATCAAGCCCGACGTCTGCACGATCTGTATAGGTCAGGCGGCGTCTATGGGCGCGTTTTTGCTTAGCTGCGGCGCGCAGGGCAAGCGTTATGCGTTGCCAAATTCACGCATCATGATCCACCAGCCGTTAGGCGGCGCGCGCGGACAGGCGACGGATATAGAGATCCAGGCGAAGGAAATCTTGCGTATGAAAGAAATTTTAAACGCGATCCTAGCTAAAAATACGGGTCAAAAACTAGCTAAAATCCAAAAAGACACCGACAGGGACTTTTTCATGAGCTCTGCCGAAGCCAAAGAGTACGGGCTTATAGATAAAGTTTTGGAGAAAAGCTTTAAGTAAAGAGTAAAATTTGATAAAGTTAGACAACAAAAAAAGCGAAAACGTAGCGGCAAATAGCGCGCCTACTCAAAAAGTAGGCGCAACAGCCAAAAAGGACGAGTTTAACATTTACGGTTTTTCCGAGGCGATCATAAAAGAACTAACCGAGGAAAATATCCCCTCGATCCCGAAAAACTACACCGTTTTTTTTGAAAAGATGCTCGAAAAGCAGTCTGACGACTTTAAGAAAAAGGTCGGCGAGATCATAAAGATCGAAGACGAGATCGGCAAACTCGAGGACGATAGACAAATCAATATCGAGCGCGAGGTCAAAAATAGCTTTATGCAGATAAAAAGCATGCTACAGGCCGTTGCGCTCATATATAAAAATTTGGGAGTTTTAAAAACTATCATCAAAAAACGCTCGGAAAGCCTAGATCCAAATGTAAATTTGATCACGATACAAAGCGTCTTTAACTCTTTTAACGAAGACTTAAACAAGCTAAATTCGCTAATGGACAAGCATATCGAAGTTATCAAAACGAGCTACGAAGAGATTAGTAAGGTTTTTAAGCTGGTTGAAGAACAGTCTATATATGATGAAAAATTTGACGTATATAATAGAAAATTTTTCCTCAAGACGCTTGGTATCGAGTCTGAAAATATAAAAAAATACGACTACAAGTCCTCTGTTATGCTACTAAAGCCAAAAGATAGCGCGCTGGATGGCATCGGATCAAAAGGCAAGTTGGCCGTTTTAAAAAATATATCTCGCATGTTGCTTCGTACATCGAGGCGTAGCGATATCTTGTCGCACTACGGCGGAGGATGTTTTGCTATGCTGATGAAGCATACCGACATAAGCGGCGCACAAAAAGCCTGCAAACGTATAACCGATATGTTTTACGACACCTCTTTCATGCTAAATGGAGAGAAATACGAGTTTGATATGGAAGTGGTCACTTTTGATCTAAACATGACAAAAACTATCGAGGAGATGCTTTCTTTGGCGCTTGATTCGCTTGTAAACACTGGTAGAGACGGCGAACACTTTTTGGTACTAGAGGACAAGACTGAAAAATGATACTAGAAATCCTAACCTATCCGAACAAAAAACTTTTCGTCAAATCGCTTGAAGTGAAAGTTTTTGATGAAAAGTTGCATAATTTTTTAGATGATATGTATGAAACCATGATCGCTAAAAACGGCATCGGACTAGCTGCTATCCAAACTGGCGAGGCTAAGCAAATTTTGATCATAAATTTAGTCGACGAAGAGAGCAAGGAGCAACGCAAAGAGGATCTGCTGGAAATCATAAATCCCAAAATTTTACGCAAAGAGGGCGAGATAATCTATCAAGAAG
>NZ_CALHXD010000308.1 GCF_938040115.1 uncultured Campylobacter sp.
TAAAGAGCCTTTGGGGTTATCATTTTTTGCCTTTTTTAATTTTTAAGCGCCGAATTTACGGCAAATTTGAGCTCAAATTTAGCACCCGAATGCAAAAAATAATATAAATTTGAGCTGGTTTGGTAGTGAAATTTGTAAATTTGAGATTAAAATTTGACGGCAGATGTCGCCAAATTTAGAGCCTTTGAAATCAGTCAAATTTGCCGCCAAAGCTAGCGCAAAGGCCTAGCTTTCCAGCATCAATTTATCAAATTTCAGCCATTTCTCGCCAAAACTCAAGCGCCTTATCATCGCCGGCTTGGACGAATTTAGCGATTTTTTCCGCGCATGGCACGGTCTTTTTGCTTAGTCGCGCGATACCGATACTAGCAAGCGCTCTAAAAAATCTCTCAAAATCGCTCGCAACGCGCCTACCGCAAAGCTCTTCGTCCCCGAGTAGCCACGCATAAATCGCGCCGTCCGCGCAATCAATCACAAATATCCACGGATCGCCCACGGCAAAAACTATCAAATTTGCAGGACGCGTATCGCCGTGCCACCATTTGCCGCCGTATTCGTCGGTGCTGTTTAGGCGCACTAGCTCGCTAGCGTAGTCGCCGCTGATGCCAAATCGTACGTTGCAAACTTCAAATTCGCCAAAGTCAAATTCGCAAACTAGCCGCGAAAGCTCAAGCGGAAATTTGACGCCTAGAGCTTCTTGCGCATTTTCTAGCGCCCGCGTGGACGCGTCGGCATCGCTTTGTGCTAGCAGCCTCATGCCCGTTATGCCCTCTTGTTCCAGAGGTAGGCATATCTCGTCTAGCTCGCGAGCGATCTCGTCTAGCTTTAAAAACATATTTTTCTCCGCTTTTAGTTTATCTGAGATTTTTTGTTTCGGTTTTTATGATTTCGCCGTTTTCGCCGTAAAATTTGGTAGTCGCCGCGCCCGCTTTTGCGTCGGTTACGACCTCTTTTACGAGCTTGCCTTTTTCGTTAAATTCTTTTTGTATTTTAACCGCTTCGCTAAGCGGCTTGCCGATCGTTTGGCACTGGTCTATCACGCTTTTTAGTTTGCCGCTCGGGTAGAAAAACTCAAAATACGCAGACTCGCCGCCTATCTGGTATGCGCGGCTGTGTATGAGCCCGTTCTCGTCGTATTTTTCAAAAGTCGTTTCCTTTTTACCCGTTCGGACGCTGGTAAATTCCTTATACGACGGTTTGCCGTCTCTGCGGTACTCCGCTATGTTATTTTCGGTAAAAAAGCCTAAATTTGCGTCGAAGCGTTTGGTTTTTCGGTATAGTTTTAGCGCCTCGCCCGCGTCAAAAAGTTCTAGTAGCTCCTTTTCTAGCCCGCCCCATAGGCATCTCTCGGCCGTGAACGCAGGCGCGTCTCGGTGCTCTTTTGAGTAGACTTCTAGCAGCACCCAGCGCTCGTTTTTGCGGACGACGAGTGAGATTTTTAGCTTTGTGGAGGGGTTGTCCGGGATCTTGCGCTTGTACTTCTCGTCCGCTTCGTCGATGACGTAGCGATTTAACTGCGCGCCGCCCGCGTCTAGCTCGATGAGGTAGAGTCTGTTGCGTATTTTGCCGCTTGCGTCCTTTTCGCCGTTGCGCAGGTCGTACTTAAAAAATATCTCATAAGTTGCGATTAGCTCGTTGTTTTGTTGCTCGGGCGCGTATTTGCCGCCTGCTTGCAGCGAGGTTGCGCAGGTCAAAACGATAAAAAGCTTTAATAAATTTTTCATCTATCTCCCTAAATTTGACGAATTTCGCGCTCGTGCTAGGGCGGCGGTTTTTTACTGCGACTTGGCGCAAATTTAAAGGAAAGCGTCGCGCTTGAAATTTTGCAAACCGGCGCCCGCTCGTCAAATTTGCCGTGCTTGTCGGTTCGGTCAAATTTGACTTATCGCTTTCGGGCGTTTTTGTAGCGATTTTACCTTGTCGGCGCCGCCTGAGCGCTCTAGCCTTTTATTTCAAAATCGCAAAGCCGATACCGACTTTATCGGTGTGGCGGTTGTAGTCGATGAGGCTCTCGCCGTATCCCGTGAAGTACTTCACGTAGCCGTAAACGCCGCTTTTTCCAAACGGAAATAGCCAGCCAAGCTCGCCCGCGCCGCGGTTTGTTTTATCAAAATGCAGGTTGTTGCGCACCATCGCCGTAAAGATGTGTCCGCGGAAAGGTAGGGCGAAATTTATATCCATATTGCCGATGTATTTTTCGATGTCGGGATTGTCGTCGCTACCCTTGCTCTCTGGTATGCGCGCCCACGCTCGCGGGATCACGACTAGGCTACCGGCGTAAAGTTTGGCCTCGAGATAGACGCGGTTCCATGAGCGCGACTTCTCGCCGCCCTGGCCGTTACTCTCGTGCAAAAGCCCCGCGCGTAGGTAGTCAAGGCTCGGCAGCGCCTCAAATCTCATCGGGACGGTCACGAAAATCTCAGGTCGATAGTTGGTCTCGCGAAACGGCGTAGAGGATTTAGCCGTCTGCCACCACGAGCTTTGCGAGTAGCCCGCCGAGATCGTTTCGTTCATGTCAAATACGTCGTAAAAAAGCGGCTTTTGCAAGCTGATTTGAAAAGCAGTCTCAAATCTACGCCTACCTTCAACGTCGTTAAACGCGTAAGTTGCGGGCAGCAGGTAGTTTAGGTGGTGCATTTTTAGGCCCAAAATTTCATCCACGTCGTATGCTTCGCCGCTTTCAAATTTAGCTTTCGGGCGCTCTTTGGAGGCGATCTTTTGCTCCTCTACGGGCGCGTCCGCTACGCTATCTGAGGGCGCGATCACGGAGCGCTCCATCGCAGCCGTTTCGCCGTCCTCATCCGTAAATATCGCCTTTTTAGCCGCTAGTTTATAAAGCTGAAGGGCTCTTGTTTTGTCGCCTTCATGCTCAAGCTTTGCGGCGGCTTCATAGAGGCGCTTGGCTTCGTCTTTAGCGGTCGGTTCGGTCAAATTTTCAGCCACATTCTCGGACTGGGCGGGTAAATTTTGCTCCGCCGTTTCCGCCTGGGCGGCTATGGCTAAATTTAACAAAATCGCCGATAAAACGATAATTTTTTTCATATTTTTCCTTCTTTTAAGGCTTGTTCGTAATCTGCCTGATAGTTGATGTTAAAAAACTCGTCCGCGTTTGCGAATTTTACGATCTTGCAGCGGCAGCGGTCGCGCAAAAGCCCGATCTTGTGCTCGCCCGCGGCAAAAAGCTCGCCCGCGGCGTTCGCTAAATTCCCGCTAAAAAATCCGCAAAGCGAGTGCGTATGCGACTCGTCTGCGGCGATGACCATGTCGTATTCTCCGGCAAATTTGTATAGTTCGCGCACGCAGCTTTCGCTAACAAAGGGCATATCGGCCGGGACTATAAATACGCTTTCGTTTGGAAAATTTCTAAGGATACTGTAAAGCGCTAGCATCGGAGAAAAGGCGTCCGGGCTCAAATTTGACGTATCTTGCGAGCAAATTTGAGCGGAGTTTGCCTCTGTACCATCTTTGTCGCTCGCCTCAGTCAAATTTGACCGCGAGATTTCCCCTGCGTCGGCGTCTTTGATGAGCGGTAGGGGCGGGTCGAATTTGTCAAATTTAGAGCTAACGAATACGCGATCGAAAATCCGCCCGAATTTATGCGCTCCGTAGTGCGTGAGCGTCGCAAATCCGCCAAAAGGCAGCAGCGTTTTATCGCGGCCCATTCGCGAGCTTTTGCCGCCGGCAAGGATGACGCATGTTTTCATTTTTTTCCTTAAATTTAAGTGCGGTATAATAGCATAAATTTGTTTTAAGCGAGCGGTTAAACTCGCCCAGACTAATTAAAATTATTTATCGCCGATGATTTTTCTAACCGCTAAAGCCGCTAAATTTAGCCCAAAACACGCCGTCACGCCCATAAAGCTGCCCAGTTTCACGCATTTTGGTAGCTCGGTCGAAAACACGACGTCAAATTTGCCTTTAAACCCCGCTTTTTTAAGCTCGGCTCGTATTTTCTTGGCAAACGGGTCGTTGCAGGTCTGCCAGATGGATGCGACTTTGATCTGCGTCGGATCTAGGCGCTTTGCGCCGCCCATCGAGCTAATTAACTTTTTGTGCGTTTTTAGCGCGAGAGCGACTTTGGCCGGTACGTCGTCGATAGCGTCGATAATAAGATCAAATGGCGAAAAATCAAAATCCTCGACAAACTGCGGCGTCATTAGCTCTTGCAGCGCCGTTACGCACTCGTATCTTGCGGTAAATTCGCCGACTTTGACCGCGCCGACGGCTTCGCTGTAAATTTGGCGGTTTTGATTGGTTATATCAAAAACATCCTTATCTATGAGAGTTAGTTTGCCTACGCCGGTTCTAGCCAGCGCGTCCGCGCAGACGCCGCCTACGCCGCCTACGCCGCAGATTAGGACGTTTGCTTTTTGAAGCTTTTTAAAATCATCGCCAAACAGCCAGCGAGACCTCGTAAATCGGTCGTTTTGATCCAAAATTTCCTCGCTCAAATTTGATCCTTTAGCGCGGTTTTTAGGCTCTGCAAGCTCGCGTGCGCGGTCATATCGAGCATGATTGGAGTGAGCGAGGCGAAACTCTCGCTAAGTACGCTGATATCGGACTCGCCGTTTTGCTCGTAGTCTAGACTCGAGGCTTGTCCGAGCCAATAATACTCGACGCCTCGCGGGTTGCGGTGGAGCATCGCGTGCGTGGCGTAGCTGCGTCTGCCTGCGGGAACTATGCGGTAGCCTTTAAATTCTCGGGCGGAGACGGCGGGGATATTTACGTTTAAAAACTGGCGTGGCGGTAGGGATATTTCGCCGTTTAACACGCGCGGAACGATAAATTCGACGGCTTGCTGCGCAAGCGAAAAGCCTAGTTTTTCGATACTGTCGTTTTTATAAAACTGCGAAAACGCGATGCTGGGCACCCCCTGCAAAACGCCCTCCATAGCCGCTCCGCACGTACCGGAGTAGGTGATGTCCTCGCCGACGTTAGCGCCGTGGTTTATGCCGCTGATTACGAGGTCTGGTAGTCTTTTGTAAAGCGCGTGAAGCGCGAGATATACGCAGTCTGCAGGCGTGGCGTCGTCGAGCTTGTAAAAATCGTCGTCAAGCTTGATAAATCGAAGGGGTCTAGTAAGCGTCAGCGAATGCGCACAGGCTGATTTTTCGGTACTCGGCGCTACGATCGTAACGCGGGTATCAGGTAGCTCCCTCAGTGCGCTAGCTAAAGCGTGCAGGCCGCTAGCCTCGAATCCGTCGTCGTTTGTAATTAAAATTTCTTTCAAATTTATTCCTTTTTATCACGATTAACGCAAATTTGACGAGCCCATAGCTTTCAAATTTTTAAAGAAATGATTTTAGCACAGCTTTTATTATTTAAATTTAAAGTTTTGGCCTATGTTGGATATTGTTTACTTTGTATTTTAGTTTTTAAATTTTATTCAAATTTAAGATAGTAAATATATTATATTATATAATACCGAAATAGATTGAAATCAATCATAATAAGTTGATAACAACTACTGTTATATTTACATAGTATAAAAATAAGCTTAAGATTTAATTTTAATTATATTAGGAAAATAAATGAGAATTTAAGCGAACTAATAATAAAATACCGGCTTATAAATAAAGTTAAGTTTTATTTAAATTTATAATGGAGGTTAGAAAGCCCGTCATGGAAAACACGAAGAAAAAAGCATCCATCTGGGTCATTCTTTTGTTGCTATCGTTTGGAGTGGTTATCGGTCACGGACTATACACTTTTTACTATGCCAAGGGATTTTCATACTTTAGTCCGGATCCTGCAGCCTGTAAAAACTGTCACGTGATGAATCAAGTCTACGAAAGCTGGTCAAGAGGCGGACACCAAAACGTCGCTACCTGTAACGACTGCCATTTGCCGCATGATTTTATAGGATATTGGATCATGAAGGCTCAAAGCGGCCTAGGACACGCGTATGCCGTTACTTTTAAAGATAATCCTTATGCATTTACCGCAAACGAAAAAACAAAAAGAGTCGTTCAGGAAAACTGCATGGACTGCCATAAAGAATACGTCTCAAACGTTATCGATCCGCGCGCCATAGGAACCGCAAAACCGTTTGACAAAAATCTCAAAGAGCATCAAGGCAACTCAAATGAGCCTTTAAGATGTGTATCTTGCCACCGCGAAGCGGGACATGCGCATAACTTTTAAAATTTAACAGGAGGATAAAATGAAAAACAAAGTGTTGTATGTAGCTACTTTCTTAGTGGCTGTCGTACTCGGTGCGGCTATGTTCGCGCTTTTTACGGATATCGGCGCTAAAAAAGCCGAAGAAAAGATGTATCCGCTAATGCTCAATAAAGTAAGCGAACTTGAGCCTGATTTTGAAAAATGGGGCGCAAATTTCCCAAATCAGCTCGATGCTTACAAAAAAATGGAGCATAAAAGCGACGCAAATCCAAAAGGAAGCGAATTT
>NZ_CALHXD010000309.1 GCF_938040115.1 uncultured Campylobacter sp.
CGCTGGCGTCCACTACGCGTATGCACACGGCGTTTTCATAGGTGCGGTTATCGCCCATTACGCCTACTGAGTGCACGTTTAGCAGTACGCAAAACGCTTGCCACGTTTTGTTGTACCAGCCGCTAGATTTTAGCTCGTCGCGTAGGATCACGTCGGCTTTGCGTAGCAGCTCAAGGCTTGGCGTATTTACCTCACCCATTATGCGGATCGCAAGACCTGGACCTGGGAATGGGTGACGGAACACGAGCTCGCGCGAAAGACCGAGCTCAAGTCCCAGCTGACGCACTTCGTCTTTAAAGATTTCTCTTAAAGGCTCGATCAGCTCAAAGCTCATCCAATCAGGCAGTCCGCCGACGTTGTGGTGGCTTTTGATCGTCTTGCTAGATCCCACGACCGAGCTTTCGATGATGTCGGTATAAAGCGTACCCTGGGCTAAAAATTTGACGTTATCGTGCTTTTTGGCCTCTTTTTCAAAGATTTCGATGAAAGTTTCGCCGATTATCTTACGTTTTTTCTCTGGATCTGTTACGCCAGCAAGCCTTTCTAGGAAAGTTTTACTCGCGTCTATACTAACTAGCTCCACGCCAAGCTTGGTTCTAAAAGTCGCCTCGACCTGTTCGCGTTCGCCCGTTCTAAGTAGTCCGTTATCGACGAAAACCAAGATCAAATTTTGCGGTATCGCAGCAGCCAAAAGCGCGGCGGTAACGGAGCTATCCACGCCTCCGCTAACGGCGCAAAGGACTTTTTTGTTGCCCACGGTTTCTTTGATTTTGGCGATCTGGGTTTTAGCAAAGCTGCCCATGTTCCATGTGCTTTCGCAGCCGCAGATATATTTGGCGAAATTTTTTAATATCTGTGTACCAAACTCGCTGTGTTGAACCTCCGGATGAAACTGCAAAGCATAAAATTTGCGCGTGTCGTCGCCAAATACGCAATAGGGCGAATTTTCGCTCGTCGCCAACGCCTCAAAGCCGTTTGGTAAATTTTTTACGAAGTCGGAGTGACTCATCCAGACGATCTGCTTTTGGGGCAAATCGGTAAAAAGTCGGTGCGCCTTAGTCACGGTTAGCTCGGCCTTGCCGTACTCCTTGTGGGAGGCCGGAGCAACCTGAGCGCCGAATTTATGCGCCAAAAGCTGCATACCGTAGCAAATGCCTAAAATCGGTAGCTTTAGCTTAAATACGCCCTCGTCGCAAAAATACGCATCAGGAGCATAAACGCTAGCAGGGCCGCCGCTTAGGATTATGCCTTTTGGTTTTTTTGCTTTGATCTCCTCGACCTTAGCGTTAAAAGGCAAAATTTCGGTATAAACGCCCTGTTCGCGCAAGCGTCTAGCGATTAGTTGGGTGTATTGCGAACCAAAATCCAAAACTATTATCGTGTTATTCATGATTGCCCTTTAAAAATATAAATGAAAAATTTCAAACTGTATGTACCAGATCACGACCGATACGATATAGCCGGCAACCACGGTCCATGCGTATTTCATATGCGCGCCGAAGGTATAGATGCCTTTTAGTTTGCCCATAACGCCAACGCCCGCAGCCGAGCCGAAGCTAATCATCGAGCCGCCGATACCGGCAGTCAAGGTAACTAGTAACCACTGGCTTAAATTTTCGCCCACATCCGCGCCCATCATAGGATTTGCTTTTAGTACAGCAGACATAACGGGGACGTTATCCACGATAGCAGATAGGAAGCCGACTCCTATATTTACGGCAGTGGCGCCAAATTTATCATAAAGAGAAACGGCGTAATTTAAAAATCCGACGAAGTGCAACGCGCCCACGGCCGCAAGGATACCGAAGAAGAAGAAAAGCGTGTTGTTTTCGATCTTTGACATATAGTGAAAGACGTGCATAGGCTCTTCGTTTTTGTTGGTTTTTTTGTAGATGTAGGTGTAAATACTAAGAAGCGAGAAGCCAAACATCATGCCCCACATCGCAGGTAGGTGGAAAAGCTGATGCATCATAACGGCCGAAAATATCGTAAATGCGCCAAGTCCGATGACGACTTTGCCGCCTTTTTTGATGCTTACTTTTGGCTCTGTCGCAGGGTCAAAATGCGGACTGCCCGCAGGTACGACGCGTGCTAGTAAAAACGCCGTAACTAGCCAGCCGATAAACGAAGCAGGGAAAAGCGCGAAAAAGTCGATAAAAGGAGCCTTGCCCGCAGCCCACGCCATTAGCGTCGTGATATCGCCAAACGGACTCCATGCGCCGCCTGCGTTTGCTGCTACTACGATGTTTATCGCACCTGCGACTAGGAAATTCGTGTTGTTCTTATCTATCGTTAAAAGTACAGTGGAGAGGATAAGAGCGGTAGTTAGGTTGTCAGCGACAGGACTAATGAAAAACGCCAAAACGCCCGTTAGCCAAAAGAGTCTTTTGTATGTATAGCCCTTTGAGACGAGGTTGTATTTTAGCGCGTTAAATACGTCACGCTCGATGAGCGCCTCGATATAAGTCATTGCAACCATGAGGAAAAATACGATCTGCGAAATCTCTAAAATCAGGTGATTTACCTCATTTTGCAACAAATGCACGTCTAGGCCGTTTGCCAGCATATAAAAGCCGATGAGCAAGAACATAAAAGTGCCGATAAATATGGCCGGCTTAGCCTTATCGATGTGAAAATTTTCCTCCGTAGCGATGAAAAAATATCCAACGACGAAAATGATGAGGCTCGCGATACCCACCCACGTAGTCGTTAAATTTAAAGCCTCGCCCGCAGCGTCGCCGCTACCGAAGGCCAAAGCGAAAAACAGACTCAAAAGTCCGACGATCTTCATTTGCTCTCCTTGATTTATAGTTTATTTATCTTTTCGGTTTTGCTGTTTGAGGGCTCGGACGGCGCTTCGTAGAACGGATCACCCTTGTGGCCGCAACCTGCTATAAAAATTAACAAAAAAAATGCTAAAATCGCCCTATGAAAGACGCTAAGACTATTATTCGACATATTGTTGATAATCCTTTTTATAAAGAGTTAAAAAACCGTAGCGAATGCGGAGAATTTTTACAGCTTTTAAGCCTAAATCATCGCAGGCTCATCGCCTTTTGCTACGAGAAAAACGGCATTTTGTTTTTCGCCCTGTTTCATCCGCTAGGACTTCAGGAATTAAAAAGCGATAGTAGTATAAAAATGTTAAAAGGCTTATTAAAAATCTATTCGAGCGTAAATTTTGACGCCAGGCTCGCTCGCGTGACGGACGTTAAATTTTTTGTGACAAAGCATTTAAAATTTAAAAAAGCGACCGACCCATACGAAAAAAAGCAAATTTTTACCTACGCCGAGCCTGCTAAAGGCGAGTTTGTAAATTTAGCCAAAAGCGAGCGGATTTTTGAGGGATTTGAAAAAATTCGCCTTGCCATAAAGCAAAATTTAGCCAAAGAATCAAGCGGGGCGCGATGAATCAAATTTGGCCGAATTTAATCCAAAGCTCAAATTTACCGACGGGAGTCAAATTTTGCTAATCGACGAGATCCGCTCGCTGCCCGCCCAGCCCGGCGTTTATCAGTATTTCGACAAGGCCGGCAAGCTTCTTTACGTCGGCAAGGCTAAAATTTTAAAAAACCGCGTCAAAAGCTACTTTTCATTTACGCCCGCGCTCGCCCCCTCGCCAAAGGTTAGCCCGCGCATCCACAAGATGATCAGCGAGGCCGTACACCTCGAGTACATCGTCACTCCCAGCGAAGCCGACGCGCTGATACTGGAAAACTCCTTCATCAAGCAGCTAAGGCCCAAATACAACATCTTGCTGCGCGACGATAAGACCTATCCCTACATCTACGTAAATTTGGACGAGGATTTTCCGCGCTTTGAGATCACGCGAAAGATCGTCCGAGGCAAAAACGTCAAGTATTTTGGCCCGTATTTTCGCGGCGCGCGCGAGCTTTTAGATGCGCTAAGGCTGAGCTTTAAACTCGTGCAAAGCAAAAGCGCGCTCAAAGCCACGGGTGCGTATCTACCTTATCAGATCGGCTACTCCGAGGCCCCTCTCATCAGCAAAATTTCGCCCGCAGACTACGCCAAGGTCGTAGAGGGCGCGATCGCAGCGCTAAATAATCCTCTTTCTATGCTGCCAAAGCTCGTAAATTTGATGAACAAATACGCCCAAAACGAAAACTACGAGCAAGCCGCTCTCGTGCGCGATAAAATCAACGCTATCAAGGATCTAGACGTCAAAATCGAGGTTGATCTAGCTAAGCTTGAGGACTTTGAGGTTTTTGCCGTGGGCGCGGAGCAAAATTTGCTTTGCGCGGTGCGTTTTAGCGTGCACGGCGGCAAAATCAGCGGCGTGTATCAAAACATCACGAACGCCAAAATGAGTTCGCAAGGCGATCTAAACGACGCGTACAAGCAAATAGTTTTAGAGAGCTTTCCAGTTGGCGCGCCCGTCGTGAGCGCTAAAATTTACACGCTAGAAGCATTTGAGGACGCAAGTCTAGTAGAGGAGATCTTGACCGCTCGCCACGGCCGTAAATTTAGCATCTCCGTGCCTAAAATCGGCGAGAAAAAGCGCATCTGCGAGATGGCGCTAACAAACGCGCAGGTCTTTATCCAAAAATACCTAAAAACCCACGACGACGCGTTTTTGGACGAGTTAAAGGAGTATTTCGGCCTCGCATGCGCGCCGTATGCCATCGAGACTTTCGACAACTCGCATATGTTCGGCGCGGCCGCAGTCGGCGCGATGGTGCGCTTTGAGCACGGAAACTTCGCCAAAGAGCACTACCGCCACATGCACCTCTCCCACGCAAACGACTACGATCAGATGCGCCAGATGCTAACAGAGCGCGCTTTGCGGTTTGACAAACTTAGTCCGCCCGATCTCTGGCTCATCGACGGCGGCCAGGCGCTGCTAGACCTCGCCTCGGATATCATCGCTAGCAGCGGCGCAAACGTCGATATACTCGCCATCTCAAAAGAAAAAATAGACGCCAAAGCCCACCGTGCAAAAGGCGGCGCGAGGGATAAAATTTACGCTAGCAGCGGCGTATTTACATTGCCCGTCGGCGACAGACGACTACAGTTTTTTCAGCGTCTTCGTGACGAGGCGCACAGATTTGCCATTACCTTTCATCAAAAAACCAAGCGCAAGGAGGATCTGGGCGCTAGCAAGCTAGCAGACGCGGGTGTATCGGTGGGAAGTATCGCAAAGCTCGTTAAATTTTACGGCAGCTTTGAAGCGATAATG
>NZ_CALHXD010000310.1 GCF_938040115.1 uncultured Campylobacter sp.
GCTTTTTAGATCGATGATGCGGGCTTTGTCGTAATTAATCAATGCGAGCCGCGAACCGTCCGCGCTAACGCGAATCTTCTGGGCCTTAGCGCACTCGCCGCGCATCCACGCGGGAGTTTGCCGCGAGCCTGCCGCATCAAAAAAGACTAGACCGCCCTCGTAATACTCCCTGCCTAGCAGCGAGCCGTCTTTCAAAAAGCAAACGTCGCTAAGCGCGCCGAAGTCGCCTTTTATTTCATTTAAAATTTCGCCGTTCATCGTGCTTGTAATTTTAATCTCGTTTTGCTTGCAGCTTAGAGCCAGCCTCATACCATCCGTGCTAAGCGCTACGCAAAACGCCGCGCCGCAGCCTGAGTCCGTTTTATATTTGCCATGAGACGAAAATTTCCCGTCTTTTAAAAGATAAATTTGACCGTATGCCGCAAATGCCGCCGTTTCGCCGGATGCGCAGACGCAGCTCGTAATATCGCCGTTTCTTTTTATTTTTAGCTCTTTAAAGACATTTGTAAATTCGCCCGTTTGTGGGTTAAATTTAAAAATATCGTGATCTAAGTCCAGCAGCAAAATCTCGCCGGCGCGCTCCGCGTGCCACGCAAGCGGCTTTGGCAGGACGATCTGCTGTTTTACGGCGCCGCTCGCGTCCAGCCTGATGAGAAAATCATACAGCGCGCCGCCCTCTTTGTAGCCGCCGCATTTATAAACAAAAAAATCATCGCCAGCACCCGCAAATGCTAGCGCGCCCGTGTATCCGCCGCCGATATAGACGTGCAAACTTGCTTCGCCGGCTTTCGCGTTCGCATTTTGCAGGACGTAGCCTTTTTTCAGGCTCTCCCACTCCTTTTTCACGCAGGCTTTTTGCACCTCGCCAGCGCTAGCAAACTCCTTTTGCGTCTGCCTAGTTTTGCCGTTTTTGATGCTCTCGCTAAGTAAAATTTGACCCTCTACGCGCAAATTTAATCTGTCGCCGTTAGCTAAATTTACGAGATTTGCCATCAAATTTACTTTAAAAAATTATCGTAAAACGAGCTGATAAAAAGCACCAAAATGATAAACGGCACGACGAATTTGATATACCAAAACCAGATATTTACGAGTTTTGCGTGTTTTTCGCTGCCCTGCATTATCTCGCGTTTGGCTTCGTCTTTTAGCACCCAGCCTACAAATATCGCGCACCCAAGCGAGGTCAGCACAAAAAATATCGTAGCGCTGATGGCGTCGTATGCGTCAAAGATATTTTTACCGAAAATTTTAACGTCCGCAAGCAGGTTCGTAGCCATCAAGGACGGCAAATTTCCAAAGATAAATATCGTGCCTAGAACCAGCAAAATCGCGCTTTTGCGTTTTATTTTAAATTTCTCTTGAAGGGTCGTGATGATAACCTCGTAGATCGGCAGCGAGGTCGTGAGCGCGGCGATCATCAGTAGCGCAAAAAACGCCACTGCGAAAAATCCGCCAAAAGGCATATGCGAAAAAACGATCGGCAAGCTCTTAAACACGAGGCTTGGGCCGCTATCTGGCGATACGCCGTAGCTAAAGAGCGACGGAAATATCATAAAGCCCGCAAGCACGGCGATGAGGGTGTTTAGGATGCCCGTTATGATCGAGATTTTTACCAGCCCTTCGTCTTTTTTTACAAAGCTTGAAAGCGTGATCATCACTCCAAAACCAAGCGAAAGCGCGAAAAATACCTGTCCCAAAACATCGACGAAAAGCTTGATACTTATCTTTGAAAAATCGGGCGTGAGATAAAATTTAATCCCCTGCGCCACGCCATCTAAGGTCAAGTTTTTTACGATCATAACGATCATCAGCACGAAAAGTAGCGGCATGAGATACTTCGCCGAACGCTCAATGCCGCCGACCGCACCCTGCACCAAGATCGCATAGTTTACGAGCACAAACACGAGCGTGGCAAAGCTGATGGCCAGCGGATCGCTCACGATATTTTGCTCGTAAAACGCGCTCGTAGCCTCGAAACTCAGCACCTGTGAGAGATCAAGCATGCCAAATGCGATCTGCGCGATGTAGTTTAGCACCCAGCCGCCGATAACCATGTAGTAGGCCATGATGCCAAAGGCGCCAAGCAGCCCCATCCAGCCAACGATTTTCCACGCCGGATTTATATTTTTACCGCCGAATGCGTCCACGGCGTTGCATTTTAGGCGTCTGCCGATCGCATTTTCGGCTAAAATCATAGGTATACCGATCACGATCATTGCGATACAAAACACGAGCACGTAGGCGCCGCCGCCGTTTTGCCCGACTAGATACGGGAAGCGCCACGTCGCGCCAAAGCCCACGGTAGCACCCGCAACCGCCAAAATATACGTTACCTTCGAACTCCAAGTTTTTCTATCCATCATAAACCCTTTTAATAAAACGGGAAATTATATAAAAAAATTGATTAAAATTTGCTAGCGGCGGGCGATTTGGGCGCGTAACTTTTACGACCGATGTGAAGTATCTAAACCCAAATGCACGGGTAAATTTAATCTGCGTCTGCCGATTTTAACTTAAACCGGCAGCGCCTCAAGCTCAAATTTGCAATAAATAGCCGCAAAAAAGCCGTCCGCACAAACGCGTCCAAATTTGCAAATCCTAGAGCAAATTTACCTAACTATATGCAAAAACTGCATATGTTTACGGTATTGCTCGATGACGTCGTTTATCAGCGTGGCCTCGCTCCAACCAAGCACGTCGTAGTCCTGGCCGCCCTCTTTTAGATAGACCTCGGCTCTGTAGTAAAGATCGTCGCCCTCAAGCTCCCTCGTGTAGTCCGGGCTCTGGCTTTTGGTGAGATATACGCCATATCTAAAGTCCATCTCATCGCCAAGTCCGACGTTTAAATTTACGAAATTTTCAGCTTTTGTTACATTTGCCTCAAGGCCGTTTTTGGCAAATTCATCTTTTAGCTCGTTAAAGGCTTTTAGCACGACTTCGTTTAGAAATTTACTGCCGTCTTTTTTGCTAGGTAGCGTGATGATCGCGCTTAGTCGCTCTTGCCACGGCTTTGAAAGATCACTAATGGGCATGTTGTTAAAGTTATTTGTCTCTTTTTTGGTTAGATCCACACGTAACGCCTTAAATAGCCCGTAAATGGCGCCAAGTAGCACTATGGCAAATGGCAACGCCGTAGTTATCGTAAGTGCTTGAAGCGAGCCAAGACCGCCGGCTAGCATCAAAAATGCTGCCACGGCGCCCACTGTAACGCCCCAAAAGACCTTTTGCCAAACCGGCGTATCGTCCTTGCCGTTTGAGCAAAGCATGTTCATAACTATCGCCGCTGAATCGGCCGAAGTGACGAAAAATATGACGATCATAAAGACCGCGATCGTGCTTAGCACGCCTGAAAAGCTAAATTTTTCTAAAAACATAAAAAGCGCCGAAGCCGAGTCGGAATTTACGGTCGTCGCAAGCTCGCTAAATCCACTTTGCACAAGCGCAATCGCCGAGTTGCCAAAAAAGCTCATCCAAGCAAATGTAAAGCCGGTTGGCACGAAAAGCACGCCGATCACAAATTCTCTTATCGTCCTACCCTTTGAAATTTTAGCTATAAACAGCCCCACAAACGGCGACCAAGATAGCCACCAAGCCCAGTATAGCAGCGTCCAACCGCCAAGCCAGCTCTCGTTTTGCCTCTCGTAGGCGTAGAGGTTAAAGGTGTTTGAAATAAGTGTCGATACGTAGTCGCCGCTGTTTTGCACAAACGACTTTAAAAGCTGCGTCGTATCGCCCAAAAATAGTATCAAAAACATAAAACATATAGCTAGCGCAATGTTTGCGTTTGATAAAATTTTAATCCCCTTATCAACGCCGCTAGCTGCCGAGATGGTCGCTGCAAAACAAAGCACTATTAGAAGCGTAATATGCATGGTCGGCAGGCCAAAAACGTGCGTAAGGCCGGCATTTACCTGAAGTACGCCGTATCCTAGCGAGGTCGCTACGCCAAAAAGCGTCGCTACGACGGCAAATGTGTCGATAGCGTTGCCGATCTTGCCGTAAATTTTATCTCCGATGATCGGATAAAATGCCGATCTAAGCGTGAGCGGCAAGCCGTGTCTATACGAGAAAAAGGCGAGAATTAACGCCACGATAGCATAGACCGACCATGCGCCCATACCCCAGTGAAAGAAGGTGATATTCATCGCAAGCTTTTGCGCTGCGATAGTTTGCGCGTCGCCGAGCGGCGGATTTAGATAGTGCATGAGCGGCTCGGCCACGCCAAAAAACACAAGCCCGATGCCCATGCCGGCGGCAAATAGCATAGAAAACCACGAGATATTTTTGTGCTCCGGCTTTACGTGATCGGCTCCGAGCTTGATCTCGCCAAGCTTGCTAAAGCCAAGGATAATGATGCTTAGAAGTATGACGGCGACGGTCAGGATGTAAAACCAGCCAAATTTGGCCGCGATGTAGTTTTGCATACCTTTAAAAAACTCATTTGAGAAATTTGGAAATATTGCTGCAAATGCCGTTATTAAAAATATGACAACAAGCGATGGGATAAATACCGAATTGTTAAATTTCGACTTTTGAAATTTGATCATTTTTCTCCTTTTTTGTAAATTTCATCTTCCTTTTAAAATAACAAAAAAGAGTAAATAGGTCAAATTTACTCCTTAAGTTTTTGGCTAAATTTAAGGAGTAAACCACTGCAAAAAGGCGTTTTGAAAAATTTAAACTAAATTTACATGTAGTCCCTCTTTGTGCTTTTAGCTTTTGTGACTCCAAAGATGATCGCGAGAATAAAAACGATACCAAACGTGACGTAAAGGATGATGGTCGGCTTTTCTACCTCGATGCGAGATATCGCCACCTCCTCGCCGCTAGCAGGCACGAGCGCGCCGGTTTTTATCATCTCGTAGATATCCTTTGCCTCTAGTTCTTTGCCCTGAAAGTGCGGCGGTCTGGTTAAAATTTCAACCGCTCCAAGATCAACCACCTCATAAACACTATGTTTTATGCCATAAAATGGCTTTATCTTGCTAAAAAAATAGAGCTTATCGCCGTTTGCATATACTGCGCCATATTCGCCATCTTTTACCAGCCCTATCTCACGCCAAGAGCTGCTTGGGGCAAATTTATATAAAGAGACTGTTTGCGCCACTAAGTGCCTGCCGTGCTTTGAGCGCTGCCACTCTTCGCCTTGCTGCAAGAAATACGCTGAATTTTCATCTACAAAAACGTCAGCATAGAGCCTTTTTAGCTCGCCTTTTAGCTGGTAGTCTGAAATTTTAGCCTGCTCGTCTTTCGTGCTATCCCAAAAGTAAATTCCATCTTTGCTGGCAAAAAGAGGCCAAAACGAGTGCACGTTATCCACGCTATAAATGGCGCTATAAGGCATATTTTGAGCGTTAAATTTATGCTCATTTGCAAACACCGCCCCACTTTTTGGCTCAAAAAGATATTCTATATCGTGCTTAGCATCGTAGCATATCCGGCGCGTCTCATCTGAATATCTTGTATCAAGCCTATAAAAGCCCATAAACAAGCTTTTGCCGTCTGTGTAATATCCGCTAGCAGCGCCGCTTTCTGTCGTAATATATCTTAGCTCACTAGGATCTGCATCAAGCTTTTCGCCCTTGTAGTAAAGCGTGCCACCATCTCTTGCAAAGCCAGCGTCAAATATAGGCTCT
>NZ_CALHXD010000311.1 GCF_938040115.1 uncultured Campylobacter sp.
TCATCGCCATCTACCGCGAGACATCTTTGCCGAAATACCTGATCGAAATTTCAGCCAGCTTGCCTTCGTTTTTTAGTTCCTCTATCGCCTTGCTGATCTGATCGGCAAGCTCCGTATTGCCCTTTTGCACGATAGGCGCGGTATAGTCGGTATCGCTTCCCTCGGCGGCTATTTTAACAGGAGCGCCCGGGCGCTGCTTGATGAAGTCGTAAAATACGATATTATCGCGCACGACGGTATCTACACGCTTGCTAATGAGAAGCTCCATGCTCTTGCTAAAGCTATCGACCGTGACGTTTTGCGCCCCGTAGCTAGCGGCTACCTTCGCCCAGTTGCTGGTAGCAGAGTCGGCGTTTTTCTTACCTTTTAGATCATCAAAGCTTTTGATATCGTCGTTATCTTTGTGCGTGATGATGGCGCCGTGTACGACGGTGTAGGGCTGCGCGTAGTCGTATTTTTTCTTGCGCTCATCGGTAACGCTTACTTGATTAAATACCGCATCGGCCTTACCCGCATCAAATGCCGCAAGCATCGCATCCCACGGAGCGGTTAAGAACTCGATCTTTAAATTTAGCTTTTTAGCGACTTCGCGAGCGATATCGACGTCGTAGCCCTTTAGCTCGTTTTTATCGTCGTAGTATGAAAACGGCGCGTAAGTGCCCTCCGTAGCGATCGTTAAAACGCCCTTTTTTATGGTTTTGGCGTTTAAATTTAGCGTAAGAAATACACCTAGAGCCAAAATTTTTAGTAGTTTTGAAACCATCTTTTATCCTTTAAATTTAGCTGCTTTTATGCGAGTAAATTTTACTCCGAGATATCTTTGCCGAAATATTTGACTGAAATCTCTTTTAGCTTGCCTTCGCTTTTTAGTTCGCTAAGGGCCCTGTTTACGTCATTTACGAGCTCTTCGTTGCCCTTTTTCACGATGGCTGCGGAGTAGATCGGCTCACTACCGCTAGCGGCTATTTTTAACGGAGCGTTTGGACGCTGATTTATGTAGTCGTAGAAAGTCACGCTATCGTTTATCGTCGCATCCGCACGGCGGCTGATGATGAGCTCTACGCCTTTGCTAAAGCCGTCCACGGTGACTATCTGCGCGCCGTATTTTTGTGCGATTCCGGCCCAGTTGCTGGTTGCCGAATGTGCGCTCTTCTTGCCTTTTAGATCCTCGAAGCTTTTGATTTCGTTATTGTCTTTATGCGTGACTAGCGCGGCGTAGGCGACGGTGTATGGAGCGGTATAGTCGTATTTTTTCTTGCGCTCGTCCGTGATACTTACTTGATTGAACACGATATCGGCCTTTCCTGCATCAAATGCCGCTAGCATCGCATCCCACGGAGCTTCGACGAATTCAGCTTTTAAATTTAACTTCTTAGCGACTTCGCGCGCTACTTCTACGTCGTAGCCCGTTAGCGCGTCGCTTTTATCGTGGTAGGAGTAGGGCGAATACGTGCCTTCGGTCGCGATTTTTAAAACGCCGTTTTCGAGAGTTTTTGCATTTGCGCCGGTTAAAAGAGCGAAGCTCGCCAAAGTAAGTAGAGAAGATTTTAGTAGTTTTTTCATTTTTTGTCCTTTTTAAATTTATCGTTGGCTATTCATCTAAAAAGGCCGCGAGTGCGGAGTTGAAAATATCTTTTTAAATGTTTAGCGACCTGCTAAGCACTTAAAAAGATATTCGTGCCTAGCGCCCTAGCTTTTCATTTCGCAGCAACACATGTCGCACATATCGTTTTTCATAGCGTACCTTTCGAGTAAAATTTGGCGGTGATTTTATGCAAAAAAAGTTTAAGATAAAATAAATTTATATCAAAATTTCGGATTTTATTTTTTAAATGATATAAATTTTGGATACAAAATCGATTCAAATATCGACAGGGCCGAGCTATAAGTTAAATTTTAAATTTCACGGAAATTAAAATTTCGATTAATTTTTTTAAATTTAAGTCGCAATCCAGAATAGATCGCGTCTATAAGTAAAAATCCACGCCTTTAAACTCCAAAAATCATTTTCAAGCGTCGACTAAAGCAGTAAATTTACTTGGCTCTCGCTTTTTTCACGCATGCATCCACCGCATCCATCACCGCCGCGCGAAACCCGCCTTTTTCCAGCGCTTTGACCGCTTCTATCGTCGTACCGCCAGGCGAGCAAATTTCGTCTTTTAAGGCTGCAGGATGCTTGCCGCTTTTTAGCATGAGTCGCGCCGAGCCTGCAACGCTAGCCGCGACGGCTTCGTACGCCAGCGCTCTAGGCAGCCCCTCTAGCACTCCCGCGTCCGCAGCCGCCTCGATAAACATAAAAACATAGGCCGGCAGGCTACCCGCGATGCCGGTAAATGCGGCAAATTTAGCCTCCTCCAGCTCATAAACGGCGCCGAAATTTTCAAATATCTCACGCACCGCCGTCCGCTCGTCCGCACTTAAATTTTCGTTAAAGCACAGCGCGCTAACGCCCTCTGCGATTGCCGCGGGAGTGTTTGGCATCGCGCGCGCGATCTTAGCCTGTGCGCCTAAAATTTGCATGCTTTGCTCCAGGCTAAAGCTCGGGGCGAGCGTGACTATAACCTTACCTCTCGCCACCTCTTTTATCAAATTTAATATACCCTCATACGCCGTGGGCTTGGTCGCTAGCACCGTGATATCGGCCGCCGACGCGACCGCAGATTCGCTCTCGCAGGCGTTTACGCCGCATTTTTCGCACAGAGCCGCCGTTTTGCTCCTGGCATAGACGAACGCCCTCTCGCCGCCCAGCCTTTGCGCCAAATTTTCTATCATCGCGCCGCCCATGTTTCCGCCGCCGATAAAGCCGATTTTAGGATTTTTCATTTTACCGCCTTTCTTAGAGCTCCGATTTTAACCGCCTTGCCGGCAAGCGCCTCGCGTATCGCGATATTTTCTGCCCAGATGGCGCCCGTGACTTGCCCCGGCGCCAAGATATAAACGCCGCCCGTCTCGGCCTCGTCACTAGCTTTAAACTCGTTGCCGACGACCAGCTCATAGACGTCCTTTGTGTCGTTTTCAAATTTGATCGCTGCTTTTAGCGTCGGCACTTCACCCTGTTTTACCGCGCCCGCGTACTGCTCGAGTACGTTTTTACTAAGCCTGCCGTAGACGCCGCCAAATTCGTCCAGATATATCCGCACGGCGCGCTTGTCCGAGTTTTTGCCGCCCTTTTCGCCCTTGCCGACGCTCACGCTCATCTCGTAGGCGGTTTCTCCCGTCGGAAAATCCTTAAATTTAGCGTCCGGGACGAAAATGCGAACGTTGTCCGTTACCGTCTTCGTTTCGTGCGTCTGCGGCGTTATGCCAGTTAGCACGATCGTGGATTTCACGTCCGCGCCCTTGTCCAAAACAAGCGCCGAGATCGGCACCCGCGTGAGTAAGGTTGTCTCGTAGCAACCGCTAAAAACAAACGCCGCGGCAAAAGCAAAGATAAATTTTAGTTTTTTCATCGGTTTCCTTTAAATTTACGCCGATTTTAGCATAAATTTCGCCTGTGCGCGCCTGTGTGCCCACTCGCGACGGGTCAAATTTCATCGCCGAAAAAGTCGCCGCGGGTATCGCAAATTTCGATGTTTTGCCGCACCGAAAAAATACTAATTCGGTTTTAAATTTGAACCCAAATTTAAACGCAAAACGATAAGGCGAAGTATTTTTGTCATAGACGAGGCGGATAAGCAAGGGCAAAGGAGCGTATATGTAATACGCGACTACAGCCCGCAGCGAAATCCAACGAAGTATATGACAAAAAGACAAGCCGCTAACGAATTTGCCCGCCTCCGCGGACGACGTATTTATAGGTCGTAAGCTCCCTCACCC
>NZ_CALHXD010000312.1 GCF_938040115.1 uncultured Campylobacter sp.
GAACGATTAGTCTCTCAAGCTCGCTTGTGAGCGCATCTAGCTCGGCTAGCAGTGCCTTTGGCTCTTCGCTGGGTTTCTCGCCCTCTTGCACCTTCGCGTTATCTGCGAGTCTTGATTTTAGCTGCTCGATGCGTTTTTGTATGTCGACGCGCAGTATCAGCGCCTCGGCTAGTTTCATTTTCGTCCTTTTTAAGATTTATTTGCCGCTATTTAGCTGCCGATCTTGACCGTAGCGCGGCGAATACGGGCCGTAGAGCAGGCAGTCTCGGCAATCGGTGCTAAACAAAATCGCGTCCGCGTGCGCTGAGAGGTCAAAGCTCGCGTCCGAGACCGAGTCGGCGATCTGTTTAACTAGCGCGGAGACTAGCATACCGATGAGGTTGCCGCCGCCGTCGCCCGAGTCGTTTGCCGCGGTTGCGCTCTTTTGCCAGAGCACGGCGCCGGTGTTTAGATCCACCAGAGTCGCCGCTACGCTCACGCGCGTGACGCTACTAATGAGCATATACGAGGTGCCGTAGTCCGCGACGTTTAGATACAGAGCGGCATCAGCGCCAAATATCTGCTTTAGCTTGTACGTAGATATCTGCGCGATCTCGCCTGCGTCATAGATGCCGTTGTTTTTAAAGGTCTCGTTTACGAGCGCGGGCGAAAATACGTAATACCCCGCCTCGCTAAGCGGATAGAGCGCATTTGCCAGCACCGCCGCGGAGGCCTTTATCTCGGCTGAGTCGCTGGTCGGCATCACGACTACGATCGATCGAGGCTTGGTCTGCAAAAACGCCGAATAGTCGTAAACCTCGGGCTGCGATCCTGCGCACGCTCCAAGAAACAGCACCGCAAACGCGCCAAGAAGCGCCGATTTTATTTTATTTTTCATTTTGGCTTCCTTTTGCGGTCTTGCTCGTTTTGGCTGGTTTTGTTTGCTTGTTTTTCAAATCTTGCTTGCTTGTTTGCTCGCTTAAATTTGAGCTTTTGTCATTTAAATTTGACTCGCTCGCGCCCGATTTTTCCTTCGTCTGCTCGCCCAAATTCGCGTCTTTAGTGTTTAAATTTGCCGCCGATTTGCCCGCTGCACCCGCCGTTTTGCCGTTTTGATTTAGCAAAAACATCGCGTAGTCGCGCGACTCGGGATAAAGCTCGGCTTCTTTTTCGACGTAGGCTTTAAATTTCGCCCTGTTTCCTTGCGAAAGATAGAGTAAGCCTAGATGCGCGTGCAGTCCCGGCGGGACCTTGGCGGCTCTTTGATAGGCTTTTTGCAGGCTCTGCTCGAGTGCGGCGATCTGTGCGCCTGCGTCACCTTCTTCGGTTAGGTACTCGTAGACCGAGCTCGTGTAGGCGCCGTCCCAGTAGTATAGCTGTCTAGGCGAGTCGTCCGCGCAGCCAGATAGTAGCAGGGCGGCGGCGGAGGCGAGTGCGAAATTTGCTAGAGTTTTAAAGCGCAAAATTTATCCTTATTTCGCGTTAAAAGCGCCGCTTTCAAGCCCGCGCGTTAGGTTGTTTACGGCCTCGATGATGGCTAGGCTTAGCACCTTGCCGTTTAGCGTCGAATCATACCCAGCACTTCCGCCAAAGCCCAGTACTTCGCGGTTTGAGAGCTCGTACTCGCCGGCACCCTGAGTAGAGTAGATCACCTCGGAGTTTTTCACGTCCACGACGTTAAGATTTACCTTCGCGTAGGCGGTTTGGGTTTTGCCTTTGCCAAGTATCCCAAAAAGCTGATGATCGCCCGTAGTTTTGCGGCCAAACTCCGTCACGTCGCCCGTGATGACGTATCTTGCGCCTTTGATATTTTGCGCCTCTTTGTTTAGCGCGCTTTCTTCTTTGATGGCGCGCATGTTGCTGCGGTCAAGCACCGAAAAGCACCCGCTTTGTTGTAAATTTGAGATGAGGATGGTCTGGGCTTGGTTGCCTAGTCTGTCCTCGCCGTCTGAAAATACGCCATTTTGGTATGAGGACTGGTTGCTAAAGCGGCCGATCGAGACGGCGATCTTTTGTCCTTGATAGGCGGTGTTTATGGTTTGAACTTTTGGCGTTTCGACTACGCGAGATCGCTCCGTCGCGCAGCCAGTTATTAGCATCGCGGCGCACGCGGCTAGTAAAAATTTTACGTTCGTTTTCATATCGCTCCTTTAAATTTTGATTCGCGTTATTATCTTACTATTTTTAGCTTAAAAATTTTTAACCCGCCTAAAAATTTGAATCGCTGCGTTCGCAGATCAAATTTGGCTATAAAATTTCCGCTGCTTTGCTTGCGTTTACCGAGCTTAGCGCGATGCGGTCGCCCGGTTTTAGCTCGCTTAGATTTACGGTTTTGCCGTCCTTTTGCACTCGGACGAAATTTGAAATCTGCGCGAAAAAGGACTCTTGCTGCGCGTATGCGGCGCGGGCGAGTTTGAGCGCGTTTTCAAATTTGAGCAGCTTAGTTTGCACGGCGGCGTCTAAAGCCTGCCGTAAATTTAGCAAAATTTGCTCCTTGCGAGCGATTTTTTGCGTGAGGCTCGCCTGAGAAAATCTCGCTCTCATCATCGCCAGAGCGTTAAATTTACGCTCCCAAACGCGCGTAAAGGCCGCGTCCGCCGCCTCGCTTAGCCTATCTATGCTTTGCATTAGCTCGCCCATATCGGGCAGTAGCGCAGCCATCGCCGCGCTTGGAGTCGGAGCGCGAAAGTCCGCCGCAAAGTCGCTGATCACGTAATCAATCTCGTGTCCGACGGCCGAGATCACGGGCGTGCGCGCCGCGTAGATCTCGCGGGCTAGATTTTCGTCGTTAAAGCACCACAGATCCTCTCTGCTGCCGCCTCCGCGTGCTAGTACGATCGCGTCGGCACCGCTAGCATCGGCTCTTTTTAGCGCGCGTATGAGCGAGGCAGGCGCGGTTTCGCCTTGCGTTAGCGAATCAAAAATTATGATTTCCGCCAGCGCCCAGCGTCCGTGCGCGATACGTAGCATGTCTTGCAGCGCGGCCGAGGTTTTTGACGTGACGAGCGCGATCTTGCGCGGAAATTTT
>NZ_CALHXD010000313.1 GCF_938040115.1 uncultured Campylobacter sp.
TGACGATGAGCGTGACGGCGTTTATCGTCGCGGCTAAAATTTCGATCCGCCTGTATCCGAAGGTCTTTTGCAGGTTGCCTTTGCGTTCGCCGAATTTAAACGCAAACAGCGAAAGCCCGAGCGCAGCTGCGTCTGAGAGCATGTGTCCGGCGTCTGAGAGCAGGGCGAGCGAGTTCGTCGCCAAGCCGCCCGCGACCTCGATCAGCATAAAAGCGGAGATTATAAGGAAAGAATTTCTCAAAACGACTTTGTTTGACGTGTGCGAATGCGCGCAGTGGGCGTGATTTTCATGCATTTTGACCTCGTTTTTCGGTAAATTTGAGGTACATTATACCCCAAAAAATCACTTAAATTTTAGCCAAATCTCCCTCTAACTCAACGTTTACGCGCTTGCCTATGTCTTTTAGCTTGCTAAACTCTTCCACTAGCCTCGGTACGTCATCAAGCGCGATTGCAAACGCCTTAAACGCGCTATTTTGCATAAAAATCCTTCGGTTAAAATCGCGCGGATTTTAGCTGATTTTAAAATTCGCGTCAAATTTTTTGAAAATTTTTGCTGTAACTCTTTACATTACAACAAAATTTGACTATACTTCGCTCGTCAGTTGTAAGTTATAACATTATAACAAAAAATCTAAGGAGAAAAAGATGTCAAACTACAAGATCGTTTCAACGAAAAGCGAACCGAGAGTCGAGCTAAAAGACGCTCTAAATTTAAGCGGCTGCGAGCTTTCTATCAATGAGCTTCCCGCAAACGCGAGCGTGCCGTTCGTGCATTCGCACAAGCAAAACGAGGAGCTTTACTTGGTGCTAAAAGGCGGCGGCACGCTTTTTATCGACGGTGAGGAGACGGCGGTCAGCGAGGGCGACGCGATCCGCATCGATCCGGCGGGCAAGAGATGCTTTAAGGCGGGCGCGCAGGGGATGAAGTTTATCTGTATCCAGACCAAACGCGGCAGCCTGGAGCAATACACGATGGATGATGGCGTGATAAACGAGGACGTAAAGCCAAACTGGCTGTAAAATACGCGAGGCGCGCGACAAAATGCGGGCGTAAATTTTAAACTACGCGGCGCGGCAGACGGCGCCAAATGTGCGAGCGCATTAACCGCGGCGGCTGTGCGATCAAACAAATCAAATTTAAAGGAGAAACAATGAAAGTGGCAATCATTGGAGCAAACGGAAAAAACAGGTTCAAATTTGGTGCAAGAAGCCCTAAAATAAGGGAATGACGTAACGGCTATCGTGCGAAACAAAGAGTATAAAAATGGCGACGTCAAAGTAATTTATAAAGATATTTTTGAGTTAACAAAGGCCGATCTAGCTGGCTTTGACGCCGTTATCAGCGCATTTGCGGCATGGAGCGACGAGACCTTCCCGCTTCATAAAAAGGTAGCAAAACACCTAGCAGACGCACTTAGCGGTACGAAAACAAGGCTACTTGTCATCGGCGGCGCGGGTACGCTATACGTGGACGATAAGCAGACGATGGTTATGGATACGCCAAGCTTTCCTGCCGGGTACATGGGCGTCGCAAAGGCTACGGCGGAGTCGTTTTTCGAGCTAAAAGGTAGAACGGGCGTGCTATGGACATACGTCTCGCCTGCCGGAGACTACGACGCAAATGGCGCTCGCACGGGCAAATACGTTCTTGGCAACGATCACGTCATACTAAACTCGCAAAACGAGAGCTATATCAGCTACGCCGATCTTGCGATCGCGATCATTGACGAGCTAAAAAATAGAAATTTCGTGCAAAAGCGCTTTACCGCAGTCGGCGAGAGGGCGTGAGTTTAAAATTTTGCGTAATTTAGCTAAAATAACGCCGCACGAAACTAACGTGCGGTTTTAAATTTAAACCAAGGCCGGTTATGCAAATAGGACAAAAATTTTCCATCGCTATACATATATTGCTTAGCTGCGAGTTTTTTAAAGACGAGAAAAACACGAGCGAGTTTTTGGCCGGCACGATCGGCACGAACCCCGTCATCGTGCGAAATATAATCAGGCTTTTAAAATCGGCAAATTTAATAAACGTAAGCGCAGGCACGGGCGGTGCGAGCCTGGCTAAGAAGCCTGATCAAATCACGCTTTTTGATATATTTTCGGCGGTAAACGAGGGCGAAAACGACATCTTTAAAATCCACAAAAACTCGCCGCCGCCTTGTCCGCTAGGAGGCAGGATCGAGGCGCTTTTGACGCCTAAATTTGGCTCCGCGCAGCAAGCGATGTTTGATAGCTTAGCGGGCGTAAATTTGCAAAATTTGCTAGACGAACTGGCGGCTAAAAACTAAAATTTGCGCCCTTTTAAATTTTCTCGCTTTAAATTTAATCCGTAATTTAAAAAACAGAAGTGTTTGTAGTTTAAGAAAAATTTACTTATAATTCACGGATTAAATTTAAAGGAGATTTCGTGCAACCAAACGCTAAACGCGGAATAATTCAGAAATATTTCGAGGCGAATTTGCTTCTAAAAATTTTAGCCGGACTTATTTTGGGCGCCGTTTGCGGCATCATTTTTCAAGACGCAAAGGACGCGATAGTTATCCTAAAGCCTTTTGGCGACGTGTTCATAAGACTTCTTAAGATGATCATCGTGCCTATCGTTATGGCCTCGCTCATCGTGGGCTGTAGCTCTATCTCGCCTTCCGATCTGGGTAGAGTAGGGGCAAAGGTGCTGATTTTTTACATATTGACGTCGTTTTTAGCCATCATAGTCGGGCTTGCGGTCGGGCTTATCTTGGAGCCAGGAGCCGGACTGCACATAACCGGCAGCGGTGACATAGGCGGCAAAACCGCAAATGCGCCTAGCATGTCGTCGATACTCGTAAATTTATTTCCCACTAACCCTTTTGAAGCTATTGCAAAGGGCGAAATTTTACAAATCATAACTTTTAGCTTATTTTTCGGCGTCGCGCTTTCGTTTTTAAAGGATAGCAAAGACGAGAGGCTTAGTAGGCTGGGAAATTTGATCTACGACGTATTTGACGGGATCAACCACATCATGTTTTACGTCATAAGATGGATCATGGAGTACGCGCCGTTTGGCGTTTTCGCTCTTATATTTATCGTCTTTTCTCAGCAAGGCGTAAAGGCTTTCGGACCGCTTTTGGGCGTTACGGTTAGCGCGTATATCGGCTTTGCGGCTCAAATTTTCGTCGTTTATTTCTTGATTTGCTTGATCGTTAAAATCAATCCGTTTAAATTTCTAAAAAAAGTTAGATCGCCTATGTTGACGGCTTTTGTAACCAGAAGCTCGGGCGGAACGCTGCCTATCTCGATGAAAACGGCCGAAGAAGATATGGGTATCCCAAAGCAAATTTACGGCTTTGCGCTTCCCGTGGGCGCCACCGTAAACATGAACGGCACGATCATATATCTTGGCATCTGCGCGATGTTTATCGCTAACGCCGTAGGCGTGGAGCTTGACTCGGGGGCTAAAATGACCATAATACTAACGGCCGTCCTTGCCGCCGTCGGAACTGCCGGAGTGCCCGGAGCGGGTGCGATAATGCTTTTGATGGTGCTTGAATCAGTCGGTCTAAAAGTCGAGGGCGGAAGCGCGGTAGCCGCAGCGTATGCGCTAATTTTGGGTATCGATGCGATCCTTGACATGGGGCGCACGTCGATGAACGTGACGGGAGATATGCTGGGCGCACTAGTTGTGGCCAAAAATGAAAAAAAATTAGACGAAAGTAAGTGGGCGGATTAGAATTTAATAAATATTTAGATAAAATCGCTAAAAATTTAAAGGAAATATATGATTTTCATCGACGCTTGTTTAAAAAAACCCACGCCTTATACGCCCGTTTGGATGATGCGACAGGCAGGTCGGTATCTACCCGAGTACATGCGAGTTCGCTCTGCGGCGGGAGATTTTTTATCGCTTTGTAAAGATTATAAAAAAGCTAGCGAGGTCACGATCCAGCCGGTTGAAATTTTAGGCGTCGATGCGGCGATACTTTTTAGCGATATACTCGTCGTGCCCCTTGAGATGGGCATGGATCTTAAATTCGTCCAAGGCGAGGGGCCTGTATTTAGCGATCCTATCAAGACGAAAGATGATCTAGATAGGCTGGATGTTCAAAAATCGATCAAAAATTTAGACTACGTATACGATACGATCAAGCTAACGCGCGAAAATTTGGCGCAGGATAAAGCGCTAATCGGCTTTTGCGGAGCGCCGTGGACGATAGCTACGTACATGATCGAGGGCGGCGGGACGAAAACTTACGCGGTTAGCAAAAAGCTTTTATATTCAAATCCCGAGTTTATGCATCAAATTTTAGCCAAGGTTACTGCTGCGCTCATAGGCTACACGAAAGAGCAGATAAAAGCCGGCGTAAATGCGGTTCAAATTTTTGATAGCTGGGCGGCTGCGCTGGAGGATGAGGCGTATTTTGAGTTCGGTTGGAAGTATATCATGGATATAGTGGATGCGCTTAAGGCTGAATTTCCGCAAATTCCGGTTATCGTTTTTCCAAAAGGCATAAGCGGATATCTGGATAAAATTTCGGGAAATTTCGATGTTTTTGGCGTGGATTGGAGTACGCCGATCGAGCTTGCTAAAGCAAAACTAAGCCCAAAATACGTCCTTCAAGGAAATATGGAGCCTACGCGCCTTTATAGCAAGGAGGCGATCGACGCGGGTGTGGAACGAATTTTGCAGACGATGAAAAACGCGCCGCATATCTTTAATCTCGGACACGGTATTTTGCCGGACGTTCCCGTAGAAAACGCGAAATATTTTATAAAACGAGTGCAAGAAAAAAGCGCAAGATAAAGGAGGAAAGATGAACAATCTGAGCATAAAACTTAAAATTTTAGTCATAGCTCTAGTCGGGCTAATAGGTCTTGGTATCATTAGCGCCTATATGTTAAACGGTATTATCAAAACTCGCGATAAAGCCGATTACAGCGAGCGTATAGTAGATACGATCATAAATCAAAACGACTTCATTCACGAGATGCAAAAAGAGCGCGGTTTTAGCTCTGGAGTGTTAGCCGGCGGAGATAATGCTAAACTCGTGGCTCAGCGCAAGAACGTGGATGCGGCGCTTGAGAAGCTTGCGGAAAAGAACGAAATAGCTCCGGAGATAGCTAGCATTCGCTCAGGCGTAGATCAAAGGAGCGGTGATAATCTAATCGGACGTATAACTAAAATACTAAGAAAAGAGGTAATCGCTATAAACGGGTATAGTGATAAACTAGAGCCTAGCCTCGTTGATGATTTAGAACGCATTATTATCGTCGGGGAGATAAAGGAATCGTTTGGTATCTTACGCGCTACGCTAAACGGGGTTTTTACTAAAAAAAGTATAAGCAAAGAAGACTATAACAAAGTAGTCGCACTAAATAGCGTAATCAATAAATTTATGCAGGATTTCGACGAGTACAATCCAAAAGAATTTAGTGCTGAATTTGATACTATCGCTAGAAAAAAGGCGGACTTTAACGATGCGATGAATATCATCAAAAACGTAGTCACTACCGAGGATATATCATACGACCCCGCGACTTGGTTCTCAAAAATAACTCTATCTATAGATGCGATGAGGGAGCTAGAGCTAAAGCTATTAAGCGATATGAAAAATGCAGCCTCGCAGGTAAAAAGTGAAGTGACGGCACAGCTCGTATTTAGCGGTATTGTTATCGCCGTGTGCGTGCTTTTGATGTTGCTGGCTTCTATCATAATCGGTAAAAATTTAATCTCAGGTATTGATCAGACTAAAAACGGCCTTGTGAGATTTTTCGAATTTTTAAACAATAAAACCGACAAAGCCGAAACGTTAGAGCGCAGCGGAAGCGACGAGATCGGACAGATGAGCACGCTAATAAACGAAAATATCAGGCAAATCGAGGCAAATCTCGCCGAGCAAAATAGCTTCATAAAAGAGGCAAACGCATTTGTAGGGCAGATAGGCAAGGGCAACTATGTAGCCCAGCTAAACGCCGACACCTCAAATCCGGCTCTTAGCCAGCTAAAACAGACTTTTAAAGACCTACAAATCGCGCTAAAACAAGCCATAGCTGCAAACGGCGACGAGGTGTTAAATTTGCTAGAAAGCTTTAAAAATCAGGACTTTACGAAAAGACTCGACGATGAAGGCAAAGTAGCTGCCGGTATCAATGCTTTGGGCGAAGAGATAGCCGGTATGCTAAGGGCAAATTTAGAGCAGGCGCATACGCTTGAAGAAAAGGCCGAGTTTTTAGCTCGCTCGATGCAGCAAGTCACGCAAGGCGCTAATTCGCAGGCTAATTCGCTACAAGAGAGCGCCGCAGCAGTCGAGGAGATGAGTAGCTCTATGAATGCTATCAGCCAAAAGGCCGAAGACGTAACGCGCCAAAGCGAGGAGATCAAAAACATCATCGTCATCATCCGCGATATCGCCGATCAGACAAACTTGCTAGCGCTTAACGCAGCCATCGAAGCAGCGCGCGCAGGCGAACACGGCAGAGGCTTTGCGGTCGTGGCCGATGAGGTTCGCAAACTAGCCGAACGTACGCAAAAATCTCTCGGCGAGATCGAAGCCAACGCAAACGTGCTAGCTCAAAGTATCAACGAAATGAGCGAAAGCATCAGGGAGCAAAGCGAAGCTATAAATATGATAAATCAAGGCGTAGCCGAGG
>NZ_CALHXD010000314.1 GCF_938040115.1 uncultured Campylobacter sp.
TATGAAGTTTTAATCAAAAAACTTTAATTTTATTAATTAGTTTTATCTCTTATCTACTTTCCAGAGAAAGCCTGATAAAAGATTGGCTCAATCGATCACTTGTTTAGATTTCAAAGATTGACTAATTAGTTTAACAGTGTTAAATTAAAAAACTCACTTTCTGTGAAGCGGAAAGTGAAGTATATAGAAAACATGCTTAAACAAACATAAAATTTGTCTAAGCATGCTAAATTTTATTGAAAAAGAGATTTTAGAGATAAATTTTCGTTAAAGATCAAATCCTGCGTTCTTTTATTATACTTAAAGATAGTTACGTATTTGCCGCCGTTCTCTTTAAATAGTCCGCCATTTACGAGCATAGCATCTATCCCCTCTTTTTCCTCACCACTACCAAATACAAACCCACCAGGCGTCGTATCAAGCTCGATTTTACCGCTAAAATTTATAGCAGTCGGGATATTTTCGAGCAGATTTTGAGTATCTATGCCGTCCGGATCGATAGAAATCTCAAAATTTGAGACATAACTCTTACCTGCCGCATTTTTAAAATTTAAATTGTCAAATGTAAGTTTCGGCGCTCTTTTTATAAATTTATCAAGCGCTTGCATTATCGCCGCAAGCTGAGCTTCAGGCTCTCCCTTTGCATTAATAATATCCTCAAACGCACCTTTATCTAAATTTGCAAATTTCGTTTTGATCAAAAAGTCTTTAAATTCATATTTTCCATATTTTATCTTCTCTATCGTGCTCGTATCATCCTGCGTTAGAGTATCGCTTAGCACGGTTAGCTTGGAGTTGCTCGTTATCTTTCCGATTTGCAGAGCCTCGGCACCCGAAATCACGTCTATGCCACCAAGCTCAAATTTATAGGTGCTATTTACGAGCGCTTTAGAGATCATTTTTGGCTCGATCGGAGTTTCGTACTTCACGTCATAGTCGATATTTTTTATCTTTATAGCGACGCCTTGTTTGCTAGCAAAATCGATAAAGTCGTTTACAAAAGTGGCTCCGGTTATTTTCTTTTCGCCGTTTAAATCAAAATTTAAAAACGATTTAGCGAGATTTAGCTTATTGCCATCTTGTTCTTTTTGCACTCCGACTAGTTCAAAGACAAATTTTTTATCTCCGCCCGAAGCGCCGTCGGCGTGAAATTTGATAGGTCTTGTCGTATCAAATATCTCTTTGATGAAATTTTTATACGGATCGTTTAAAAACTCGGCATCGCCCGCCACCTCAAATTTACCTAGCAAACTGTCAAAGCCGTGCGATATATTCATGTCGATTTTTATCGCCAGATCCTCGGGCGCGCCGTACTCTTCGCCAAGAGAAATGATCTCGTTTATGTAACCTTTAGACAAAACTACGTCATAGTTTGCGTGCGACTTTAGCAGACCGCCCTCAAATACGCTGTTTTTGACCTCCATACCGTTTGCTTTGATTAGATTCAAAGCCTCGTTATATTTTTCCTCCACCTTGTTTGCGTTAAATTTTAGCCCGCCAAAAACCACGCCGGCTATAATCACCAATACAATGAGTAACTTTTTCATTCCGACCTTCCTTTCTTTTTTGTTGCTTGTTGTAGATATACCCAGATGAGAGTCAGTAGCGAAAGCATCGCAACCGGCATCAGCCAGCCGTTTTCGCCCATAAAATCCCACGCTCGCTCAAACGCCTCGCCCGCCCAAAAGCTGCCTAGCCCGAGCAAAACTGCCCAAGCTACCGCGCTAACAACGTTTATGACGCTAAATTTAGCAAACGAATACTTCGTAAGCCCGATAGCAAGCGGGATAAGAGTCTTTAGTCCGTAGATAAATTTTTTGAAAAATATTATTTTATTTCCGTGCTGCTTGAATAAAATTTGAGAGAAGGCAAGTTTGCGTTTGTGTTTAGCAAGATACGGCATCACGGCAGCGCGGTTATATCTACTGACGTAAAAAAGCAAAGTATCACCGATAGCATTGGCGGCAGCCGCCAGCACGATACTCACGGTTATGTCCATCTTGCCTAGATGAGCTAGCACGCCGGCTGCGATGATAGCAACCATGCCTCCTCCAAGCGAATATAAAAACACTATCACGTACCCGTAGGTTGATAGCGAGGTTAGCATCTCTTGCAAATTCGGCCTTTAGTATTTTGAGATAGCGCTCATTAGCGCGTTATATCCATAGCTATCCATCCTTAAAGGCGCGTCATTAGTTTTAGCTAGCACCGCTCCGCCAAAGCTCGCCCCCGCAAAAAACCCGTCGTTGTCCGTATATGCGTAGATATCGCTCGTAAAGCTAAAATCGCTCACTTTTCCGTAAAATTTACCCGTATCGGCAAATGCAAACGATGCGTCGGCGTTTATCGTGATTTTAGCGTCTTTTATATCGGCTACGAGGCTATCTTTTAGGATAAATAACACAAGCGAGCTATTTTCGTAGCCTACTTGCAACCCGATACTGCCGCCGCTAATGTCTACGACCATCATTTCGCTGGGTGCATACGGGTTTCCAACAAGCATCACGCCCTTGCCATGCATACCGCCCAGCACGAAGCCGACTTTAGTAATGCTCGGAAAAACGACGACCGCTTTTGCGTTTTGAAGCAAAGCCTTAACCGGCGCGTCTGCGTTTTTACGCATTGTCGTCGTAAAAGAATTTGAAGCGTTTAGCACGAGCTCATCGTTTGCCACTAGAGCCAAAACGCAAAAAATCGCTAGTAAAATTTTTCTCATTTTCTACCTAAATTTGACCTATTTCGCCATTTCTATAGCTCTAGTTTCGCGAATCACGTTTACTTTGATCTCGCCCGGATACTGCACCTTACTCTCGATCTCTGCGGCGATTTCTTTAGCTACGAGCACCGCTTCGTCGTCGTTGATGAGCTTGGCGTTTGCGATGACGCGGATCTCGCGGCCCGCGTTTATCGCATAGGCTTGCTTGATGCCTTCTTTACTTTTTGCGATGTTTTCTATTTCTTCGACGCGTTTTAGGAAGCTCTCTAACACCTCTCTGCGCGCTCCGGGGCGAGCCGCGCTCAGAGCGTCCGCAGCGCAAACGGCGGCGCTTTCTACGCTTGTAGCCTCCTCGTGTCCGTGATGGGCGTAGATGGCGTTTATGACGACCGGATGCTCTTTATAGCGTTTGCATATTTCAGCGCCCAGATCGACATGGCTACCCTCAAATTCATGTGTCAAAGCCTTGCCGATATCGTGCAGCAAGCCCGCTCTTTTGGCTAGCTTTTCGTCTCCGCCCGTTTCAGCGGCGATGATGCCGGCTAGATGGGCCACCTCAAGGCTGTGCGCGAGAGCGTTTTGTCCGTAGCTGGCTCTAAATTTTAGCTTACCGATTAGTTTCATTATCTCCGGATGGATTTTGCTAAGACCTAGGTCGATGACGATATTTTCACCTTCTTCCAGGATCGAGGCTTCAAATTCTTCACACACTTTTTTATGTAGATCCTCTATCCTCGCCGGCTGTATGCGGCCGTCTTGCACCAAAAGCTCTATCACGCGCGTCGCGATCGCCCTTCGGTAGAGGTTAAAGCTGCTTAGCGTGATAGCGTGCGGCATATCGTCGATGATGATATCTACGCCAAGAACCATTTCTAGGGTCTTGATGTTGCGCCCTTCTTTGCCGATTATGCGGCCTTTTAGCTCGTCGTTTTTGATATCTACGACGTTTATCAGACGTTCGGCGGCAAATTCTCCCGCAAACCTCGACGTAGCCTGCGCCAAAATATAATTCACGCGTTTTTTAGCCTCGCGTTTAGCCTCTTCTTCGTGTTTTCGTACGATGTGAGCGATCTCGGCGCGGCTTTTTTCCTCTACTTTTTTTAGCACCTCTTCGCGCGCCTCTTCTTGCGTTAGGCCAGCGGCGTGCTCAAGCACCTTTAGCGCCTCTTGCAGTTTGGCTTGATAGCTTGCCTTTAGTCCAATTCCTTCCTCGTAGACGCTTTTTGCTTCATTTCGGGATTTTTCTAGCTCCGCCTTGCTTTCGTTTAAAATTTCTTGCTCGTTTAGCAGAGTTTGCTCTTTTCTGCCGATCTCTTCAAATTTTTGAGTGTATTCTTTTTGGAGTTTTACGGTTTTGTCGTCGTATTTTTTCTTGGCTTCAAATTCAGCCTCTTGGACTTGGATTTTAGCGTCTTTTAGCGTGCGCTCGGCCTCAAATTCTATCGCTTTAGCCTTTGCTTTAGCCTGCTCTAAAAATATATTGTAGTTAGCGTCGTTAATTTTTTTAGCGATGAGATAGCCTGCGCCAACGCCCGCCGCACCTGCTCCTAAGCCGATTAAAATATCTATCATAGATTCCTCTTTTTACGTAAATTTTGCTCGGGGTCAGGTAAAAATCACAAGTAACGTCGTGATCTTCGGATATGATTTCATTTGTAAAATTGTCTAAAATTTCAACGAATATCAAGGTAGGTCGGTAAGGCAAATTTGCAAAAAATCTATCGTAAAAACCTTTTCCGTGCCCTATTCGCGCCATATTTCCGTCCACCCCGAGAGTCGGAACTATAGCTACGTCTATACGCTTTTTAAATATCTTGGTACTTAGTGGCTCTTTTACGCCAAATTTCGTCCGAGATACAAGCGGTAGTCTGGATTTTACCATTTCTAAACTAATACCAAGCATAAACGGAACGAAAATTTCATAATTTTTGGCTAGCTCGCGTTTCAAAATATAAAAATTTGGCTCATAAGAAAGGGGATTAAATATCAAAATCCGTTTCGCTTTAAGCTCGGTTAGCAAATTTAAAAGCGGCTTAAACATCTTATAGTGTTTCGCTCGCGCCGAAATTTGAACCTCTTTTTTCAAAACCCGTTTCGCGTCGCGCCTAAACTCTTCTTTTATCAAATTTAACGCTCGTTTCATAAATTTTATGTATAATTCAAGCCTAAAATCAATCTTAGACAGGAATTATTAAATGAAAATAAATCTTTTGATTATACCATTTTTGGCGCTATTTTTAAGCGGTTGCGACAATGAAAATAAAAGCGACGCAAACAAAACTAGCGACGCGACTCCAACAACAACTACGTCTGCTCCTAGCCAAAGCACAAGCATAGAGGCCCCTTTTGAGCTAACCCTTATGGACGAGAGCAAGATGACGCTGCAAAAATTTGACAAAGGCTTTAAAGTCGAGGGCAACGACGAGGCGATTTTGTTTAACTTTTTCGCCACTTGGTGTCCGCCGTGCAAGGCAGAAATCCCGCATCTAAACAACCTAAGCGATAAATTTAAAGGCAAGCTAAAAATCGTAAGCGTACTTATGGAAGATAAATCAAAAGACGAAATAGACGCATTTATGAAGAAATTTAAAATAAATTTCGGCATTAGCTACGGCGAAAACAACTTCCTCTTCGCAAAGGCTCTAGGCGGAGTCGTGGGCATCCCATACATGGTGCTTTATAAACCAAACGGTGAATACGCCACGCACTACGTCGGACTCGTGCCAGAAGAGATGCTGGAAAGCGATATAAATAAGGTAATAAACTGATGTTTGGTTTTTTAAAAAATGGGCTTGATAAGACGCTCGCCGCGATCCGCTCGTCAAAACCGGCCGACAAAAAAATCTCAAAGGAAATTTTAGAAGAGATCCTGCTCGAAGCCGACATCGCCTACGAGATCGTCGAAGAAGTCCTCTACTACCTGCCGCCGCAAAACGAGGTCAAAAAAGACGACCTAAAGCGACTCTTAAATACCTACTTCATATACGAAAACGAGCGCGAAGTAAAAAGCGCAAAGCCTTTCGTGGAACTCATCTTGGGCGTAAACGGTGCAGGCAAGACGACCACGATCGCAAAGCTTGCGAATTTATATAAAAACGAAGGCAAAAGCGTTATTTTAGGCGCTTGCGATACGTTTAGAGCAGGCGCCATCGAGCAGCTACGTCAGTGGGCGCAGAGAACTGGCGTGCCTATCGTCGCTACGCAACAAGGTCACGACCCGTCCGCGGTCGCCTTTGACGCGATAAGCTCGGCCGTGGCTAAAAACCTAGACAACGTCATCCTAGATACCGCAGGTCGCCTGCAAAATCAAACAAATTTAGCCAATGAGTTAAGCAAGATCGTCCGCATCGCAGATAGAGCCTACGCAGGCGCGCCGCACCGCAAGATCCTAATCCTCGACGGCACGCAGGGCAACGCAGGCCTCGCTCAAGCAAAGGCCTTTAACGACATCGTGAGCCTTGACGGCGTCATCATCACCAAGCTTGACGGCACCCCAAAAGGCGGAGCGCTTTTTGGCGTCGCGCGCGAGCTGGAGCTGCCGATACTCTACATCGGCACCGGCGAGACGATGAACGATCTAGTCAAATTTGACCCGCATGATTTCGTAGATACTATCGTAGATGAAATTTATGCCTAAATTTCGGGCGTAAATTTCATATTTTGTTTGCTTACATTTGTAGCCTGTTTATTTTGCATTTATTTACCTCCCCCCCCCCGAATTTACGAAATTTATATAATGTCCGCGCTCAACGCAATTTACTAAAAAGAAAATAAAAATGACGACGCAAGAGTATGAGGCAATGTTTGAAGAGGACGACGCGCCGGGCTGGGACGCGATAGCAAGCGCACTAGGAAAAATCTACGATCCCGCAAACGAGCGTCACTATGCATCTCGGCTGCATGCGAGTCTGGGCGGCGAGGATTACTTAGACGGCGTTAGTATATTTGACTCCATCAAGGGTGTGCCGCACCGCCACCTCGTGAGCTTTGGCATGAGCGAGCTTTACTACGATCCACAAAGCTCTCAGAATAAATTTAGCGGCTGGGGATTTGAGTTTAGTATGCGCGTCGCTCCGTTTGCGGACGATCCAGACTCAAAGTCCGGTGATGATACAGTAGTCCCGCATGAGCCTTTTTGGGCGATATCTCTTATGCAAAATCTCGCCAAATACGTCTACAACAGCAAAAAATGGTTCAAGGCTTATCATTTTATACCGACCAATTCGCCTCTGCGCCTTAATACCGATACTAAACTAGTAGGCGTCGCCTTCGCGCCAGATCCAGTAC
>NZ_CALHXD010000315.1 GCF_938040115.1 uncultured Campylobacter sp.
TTTTAGCTCATCCATCGGCAAGCTTGCATTATCTTCAAATGTAGCTATCGATACGTCCGCTTGCTTCTCGTCTTTCTTAATTTTTAGATACTCTTCAAGGGCGACTTTTTTAGTTTGTTTGAGATTGTAGTCTTTTAGTACTTCATCTTTAACAGCTTCAAATTCTTTTATCTTGTCGTCGCTACCTTTATATTCGTTTTTGTTTTCGTTGTAAAATTCTGTTAGCTCGTTAGTATTTGCATCGCTTGATATAGCTGGGATAAATTTGGTATCAAGCTTAAATTCGGTCATGGTTTTATATTCGTTCTTATGCTCTTCCCAGAGTTTTTTTAACGCATCTTCATCTATTTTTATTTCGTCTGCGTTAGCCTCTACGACCTTAATGGAGATTTTATCCTGCATCAAAAAGCTAGCCGTTAGCATATCTATATCTTGAGCATTTGCAGGTAAATTTAGAGCGTGTCTTAGCTTGTCTAAAAGTATCACGTTTTTTAGGCTTTCTTCATATTCACTTTCAGTGGTTCTGGCTCTTTTTAAAGTATTTTTGTAAAGCTCTTTGTCAAATTTGCCGTTTGAGTGGAAATTTTGGTCTGCGATGATGTATTTGACTATATCTTCGTCATTTACGCCCAGCCCCAAGTCATCTGCGAAATTTAAAAGCATAGCATCGTTTACTAACGCCTCTAAAGCTAAATTTTCAATGCCTAGCTCGCTTGCATTTTCGTCACTTAGCTGTCCGTCAAAAAGCTGACTATAGTATGCGTGAAGCTGACCGTATCTGTTTTGAAACTCTTGGATACTTATATTTCGATGTCCGACCTTAGCTACCGAGCTAGCTCTACTCGCATTTAGATCGTATGCTCCCCATCCGACGAAGCCTGCTCCGACGAAGGCTATCGTGCTCACCCAGATCGTCACGACGAGGTATTTTCTATGCTTTTGCATCCAAGTTATCATCTAGTTCCTTCAAATTTATAAAAATTTTATGCATTATTTTACTGAAATATCGTAAATATCACCTTAAAAACGCGCTTTTTATCGATAAAATTTCAAAATATTTAACATTTTTAAAGATGTTAGTTTCGTTCAGATTCGTAAAGGCGAGCTACGCTTAGCAATTTGCACGTATTTTCAAGGATCGCGACGTCTTTTGCGAGCTGATACGGAGTCCTGCTATGTACGTATACGCCGTATCCTTTGATGACCATTATGTTAGTTTTATTCTCTAACATATAGCGATAAATTTCCGTATCCGCACGCTCATACCAGTCGTCAAACTGTTTTGGGTCATAGATTGGGATTTCGTGATGTTTGATATAACCAAAAAAATCCCTCGGACGGATAAAAGAATGCCCCAAAGTATAAGCCGTTAGGTATGGCGGCATAGCGTAGCAGATATATTTGGCTTCGTTTATATTTTTGTATATATTTAGGTGGATGTCCGCGTCTATGCTCGCATCGTTCCAGCGATAATCCCTTTTTGAGTTTAGCATGATCAAATCTTCTTCTTTAAGATTGTCAAAAATCGTCGTTCTTTTATTTATCAAAAAAGAGTCGTGCTGAATTCTAGCCGAAATAGAGCCGTGAAAGACGCCGAAAAAGTTTTTTCTAAACATCGAAAGAGCGATGTTGCTGATCTCGCTTGCGCAGTATTTTAAGTCCATTTTAACCTTTTATAAACTTTTTTTGTTATTATACACAAAAAATAAAGGCTAAATTTGAACTCCCCACACGTTCCCGTGCTACTTGATGAAGTTTTGCAAGCTTTTGAGGATATAAAAAGCGGCGTGATTGTCGATTGTACGCTCGGATACGGCGGGCATTCTAGCGCGATTTTAGAGCAAAATCAAAACATAAATTTGATAGCCTGCGATCAAGATGAAGAAGCAATCAAATTTAGCTCCGAAAGACTTAAAAAATTTGGCCAAAGAGCGCAAATTTTTAAGAGCAAATTTTCAGAAATTTTGGGCAAAGTAGAGCAAAGTCAAATTCGCGGCATCCTAGCCGACATCGGTGTTTCGTCGTTACAGCTAGATAAAAACGAGCGCGGCTTTGGCTTAAAGAGCGAAAATTTAGATATGCGGATGGATGCGCAGGCTAAATTTTCAGCTTACGATGTTGTAAATTTTTATAGCGCAAAAGAGCTAGAGCGTATATTTGAGGGCTACGGCGAGCTACCTAGTCCTGCCAAATTTGCCGCCAAAATCATAGAAGCCAGGCAAAGCGGCGAGATAAAAAGCGCCGAACGTCTCGCGCAAATAATCGGGCTAAAGGGCGTAAACGGACGCAGCGTTAGCGCGGCGACGTTAGCTTTTCAGGCGATAAGGATAGAGGTAAACAACGAGCTAGGTGAGCTGCAAAATTTGCTCCAAAGCATCGAGGATTCGCAGATCGACGAGTGTATCGTGGCGATAATCAGCTTTCATTCGCTAGAAGATCGCATCGTGAAAAATAAATTTAGGCAGTGGGTACAAAGCTGCATTTGTCCGCCGCAGGCCCTTAGATGCACGTGCGGAGGGGATAACGCGCTGGGTAAAATCGTTAGCAAAAAAGCAATAACGCCAAGCGCTGCCGAAGTCAAGGCAAATCCGCGCTCAAGCTGCGCGAAAATGAGGATTTTTAAAATTTCAAGAGGTAAAAATGCAAGATAAAAACGAGGTTTTAGAGTTTAGCGGCGAGCAAAAAAAGGAACGAAATTTAGACTACAAAACGTTAGCGACGGCGTATCTGGGGCTTTTTATCGCGCTTGCTTTGTTTTTGCCTAAAATTTACATCACAAATCAAATTTATTACATCAGTCGCGAAATCGGCGATCTAAGCGGCAAACGCGACGTCTTGCTCGAAGAAAATAGAGAGCTTCGTTTGAAACTCGAGCGAATGAAATACAAAAATCAAATTTTAGACCCGCTTATTCTGCAATAACTAAATCCCAGCCTCAGACTGCGCGACTAGGCGCTCTAGGACGTACTGTTCCAAGTCCTTGCGCGGGATTTCGTTTTTTACCGCTTCGTTGTAGATCATCTCGACTTTCGTGGAGTATTTTTCGTAGCTAAAATACGGAAAATGCACGCTCCAAGCCTTTTTTATGAGCTCCTTGCTTACGGCTTTTCTCGCCCAAATTTTAAACATATCAAACCCGATAAAAACAGCCGAAGTACCAACTACTGCGCTAACGATCGAGAGGTGAAAATCGAGTTTAGTAAAAAGATTGTGCGTCAAAAGCAGTAAAATAAAAAACACGACGAAGCACAAAAGCCCGTAAACTAGGTAAGTTCTTGCGTAGCGAAATTTAAAATTTAGCTTAGCAGGATCAATCAACATGCCTTCGTTAAAAAGGCAGTTTGCCTCGAGTAGATCGCGAAACAGCACGGGTTGCTTTGAGATAACGAAGATATTTTCTAGGATTAAATTTTTTAACGCGTTATTTTTCATCTTTTTGATTATCCTTAAATTTAGCCTCAATTATATCAAAAACTTCGTAATCCAAGCTAAAATTTGGACTTAAGGCAACGCTTTTTTAAGAGTATTTGAGCTAAAATTACTTAAATTTTAAGGAGAAAAAATGAACGGAATAGTATATCTAAACGGCGAATTTATAGACGCGGCGGCGGCTAAGGTTAGCGCATTTGACCGTGGATTTATCTTTGGCGACGGCATATACGAGGTCGTGCCGGTGCTAAACGGACGGCTCGTGGATAGAGAGGATTTTTGGGAGAGATTTGAGAGAAGCCTAGCTGCTATCGAGCTAAGCTTGCCGCTTTCAAAGAGCGATTTTGGGGGCGTTTTAGAGGAAGTCGTTTGGCGGAACAACCTAAAAGAAGGCGGCGTTTATATGCAGGTCACCCGCGGCGTCGCCGATAGGGATTTTAAATTTATAAAAGGCTTAAAGCCGACTTGTTTCGTCTTTTGCTACGAAAAAGATATCGTCGCAAACCCTGACGCCGCGACCGGTATCGAGGTTGTTAGCGTCGAGGATATCCGTTGGAAGCGCCGCGACATCAAATCGATCTCGCTTTTGGCGCAGTGCTACGCTAAAGAACAAGCCGTAAAAGCCGGCGCATACGAGGGTTTCATGGTCGAAAACGGCTTTGTGACTGAGGCTACTAGCTCGTCTGCATTTATCATAAAAGATAATATCCTCATAACCAAACCGCTCTCAAACGAGATTTTGCCGGGCATCCGCCGCAAGGTGATTTTAGGTTTTGCCGAAAAGGCGGGGCTCGAGATCAAACAGCGACCGTTTACGATGCAAGACGTTTACGATGCCGACGAGGTGTTTATCTCGGCTGCGACGCTACCGCTACTGCCCGTAGTCAAGGCCGACGGCAAGCCGATAAGCGGCGGCAAAATCGGCAAATACGTGCCGATGTTAAGGCAGATGTATATAGATAAGATCAAAAAAGAGGCCGGGCTTTAGGCTCAAATTTGCCGGGCTCTCGCGCTCGTTTTTGACAATATTGTGGCTTGATACGGCAATATAAAATTTATAGGAACAAAAATGCTACATATAATCGGTATACTTATAGTTATAGGGCTTTTGCCTTTTATACTTGATATCGTTATTGCACTAGTAGGCTTAGTTCTTTTGGGGCTTTATTATATATTTATATGGCCTCCCGTACAGCTTGTAAAGCTTGTTTTTTATACGCTTAAGTCAACAATAGAACTTCTTGTTGATGCAGTTGACTTTGTAATAGATGCCGCTAAAGCTACACCTAGTTTTTTGCTTTCAGTATTTAAATTTATAGCAAACATTCCAAGGGCTTTATTTGAAAGCGTGAAAAAACTGATAGCAATCCTATTGAACACCCCAAAGGCTTTTATTGAAGTCACAAAAAAAGTTTATAACAATCTTAAAAGTATCCCAAGCGTTTTATCGGAAGTGATTAAAAAAATAGTGGTAACTTTTAAGGAAAATGTGCTATGGTTTTTATATGCGGCTGGCCTACTAGGTATTTATTTTTTGGGAAATATGTTATATTAGTAGGATTTTGCACTACAGGTTTTACTAATTAAAAAACTAACGATGAAAAATAAACCCAAAATTTTAATCAGCGCCTGTTTGCTCGGCGAAAACTGCAAATATAACGGCGGCAATAACGCAGACGCGATTTGCGCGGGCGAGCTTGCCAAACTTAGACAAATTTACGAGCTAATCGCCGTTTGTCCGGAGAGTATGGGCGGACTAGCGACCCCGCGCGAACCTGCCGAAATTTGCTCAAAGGGACGGGTTTTAACCAAATTTAGCGGCCGCGACGTTACGCGAGAGTTTCTTTCGGGCGCGCAAATTTGCGCCGATATTGCCCGCGAAAACGGCTGTAAAATCGCTATTTTAAAAGAGCGAAGCCCAAGCTGCGGAAGCGGATGGATTTACGACGGAAGCTTTACCGGGCGGATCGTTAGCGGCGACGGGATAACCGCAGCGGCGCTAAAAAAACTTGGCGTTCGGGTAGTTGGTGAAAGCGCGCTTGCGGAGCTAAATTTAGAAAAAGAAGCGCAAAATGGCTGAGTGGATAAACGTTAAAGATATAGCGGGCAGTGCGAAATTTTACGCCGGGGCGGCGATTAGGATAATGCCGACAGCGCGCGGGCTTGCAGAGGGAAATTTTATCCCCGAAAACGGGCTTGTTTACCTTATCTCGGACAATGCTTCAGATAAGAGTTATTTTAACTGCGTCTGCCTAAGCGCAGGCGAAGAAGGCAACGTGATCTGCCGCCCCTGGCGAGATGGCAACTGCGTACTTGGAAGACAGATCAAGCGGATGTTTGAGAGTGAGCTGCAAGAGGCGTTTGTAAGTAAAAAGTATCGAGATTGCGGTAATATAAGGCGGTAAAATTTAACATCTTTAGTTTGTTAGTAAAATTCTGCTAGCTAGTAGCGCAAAAGTTGTTATAAATTTGTGCGTATCAAATTTCTAGCTCGACTTTGAAAAATTTGCCGCTTGAAATTTAAAAAATCTCAAATTCGTCAAATTTGCTTAAACTAAAAAATTGACACACGGGTTACCGTGCGGCTAACATTAAATTTAAAATTTACAAGCCGCTTACCGCTTTGATTAGAACTCAAATTTTAACAGAAGGCAAAACGGCGACATTCTGGCCGCTAGCCAAAACGTAACGATAAATTTGAGTCCAATTTCACCCAAATTTATCGTTAAAATCTCCGTCAAATTTATCTCAAATGCCCAAACTCAGGCCTATACTCAAAGTGCATCGTGTCAAAGCTCACCCA
>NZ_CALHXD010000316.1 GCF_938040115.1 uncultured Campylobacter sp.
AAAGCCCGCGATATTTGAGCCAAGCACCAGATTTCCCTCGTCGCCAAACTCCTTGCTAGTCTCGTAGCTAAGCTCAAAGATGTGATTCATGATGCCGTGCAGTCTGTGATCGACCTCTTCAAAGCTCCACGAGCTCATGCCGGCGTTTTGCATCATCTCTAGGCCTGACGTGCCCACGCCGCCCGCGTTTGCCGCCTTTGCCGGAGCGAAGTAAAAATCCTTTTGCGCTAGCATAAAATTTATCGCATCAAGCGTGCTTGGCATATTTGCCCCCTCAGCCACGAAGCGACAGCCGTTAGCGTAGAGCGTCTTTATGTCGGCTAGGTGCAGTTCGTTTTGCGTCGCGCACGGAAACGCTCCATCGCACGGCACGTCCCACACGCCGTTTCTACCCTCTTTGTACTCGCTCACGCTTACGTATTTTGCGTTCGGTCTAAATTTGACGTATTCGCTAAGGCGCGCGCGTCTTGCTTCTTTTAGCTCTTTAAGCACCGCTAGATCGATGCCCTCTGCGTCGTAAACGTATCCGTTTGAATCAGAAACCGTGATAGGCAGCGCGCCTACTTGATAGAGCTTTTCTACCGTGTAGATAGCGACGTTTCCGCTACCGCTTATGCTGCACTTTTTGCCCTCTAGCCCAAGGCCTGCTTTTTGCAGCATATTTTGCGTAAAATAGACCAGCCCGTATCCGGTCGCTTCCGTGCGCGCTAGGCTGCCGCCCCAGTTTAGGCCTTTGCCCGTTAGTATGCCGTCAAACCTGCCCGTGAGCTTTTTATACTGCCCAAACATATAGCCGATCTCGCGCGCGCCCACGCCGATGTCGCCTGCGGGCACGTCCACGGTGTTGCCGATGTGGCGGTAAAGCTCGCTCATAAATGCCTGACAAAAGCGCATTATCTCGCCCTCGCTCTTGCCCTTTGGATCAAAGGTGCTGCCGCCCTTTGCGCCGCCGATATTTACGCCCGTTAGCGAGTTTTTGAAAATTTGCTCAAATCCTAGAAATTTTAGCACGCCAAGATCCACGCTGGGATGCAGTCTGATGCCGCCTTTATAGGGGCCCACGGCTGAGTTAAACTGCACGCGGTAGCCGTTATGCACCTGCGGTCTACCGTCGTCACCCGTGTAGGTAACGCGAAATATCACCGTTCGCTCAGGTATCACGATACGCTCTAAGATAGCGTGTTTTTGGTACTTGCTCTCTTTTTTTATAAGCGGCTCGAGGCTGTTTAGCACCTCGGTCGCAGCCTGGACAAAGACGCCTTGTCCCGGATTGGTTCTTTTTATCCACTCCATCGTTTTTTCGATGTACTCGCTCATTTTGGCTCCTATTCGTCAAATTTTCGTAGTTGAATATTAACTCTCCTAGAAAAAATTTTTATTTAAATTTATTTTTATATTTTTATTTTAGGCGATAAGTGTTACGTATCGAAACTAAATTTATCAAACGTAACTTTTTGATAAATTTGTTGTAGTTTTGTTTGGGCTTTTGACGGAGATTTTAGTCGGCTTTGGCGGGACTATGCTAAATTTAGGATATTTAAATTTGCGGCGGCGCGTTTTTGCCGTTTTAGTTTTTGCGTATTTGACGAGAATTCGTCAAATTTGAAATTTAGCGGGCAAATTTGCGGCTATTCTCGTAAAATTTATTTTTTGGCTAAATTTGAGCTTGTTGCAAATACGGATTAACTTTATAGGAATATTTCAACCTACGTAAAGCGGTAAATTTGAAAATGCTGGAGTAAATTTTGGCGGGTTAAAATAGTAAAAAATCAAATTTTAGCCCAAAGTGGGCTAAAATTTGATTACATATCCTCTTTGATTTCGTCATTGCTGCGAACGACTAGGCCAGAGCCGTGGATGACGCTAGGGATGCATGCCGTGCAGATGTCGACCTCTTCGCCGTTTTTGTGGGCGCGGATAAATACGGCGTTTTCGTTTTCCGTGCTTTTTTGTCCGCAGACGTTGCAAACTACGATATTTTCAGTTCTCATTTGTTTTCCTTTTTTAAAAATTTGGGCTTATTTTATTTAGTTTTTCGCTGATTTGAAATGATTTACGTCAAGCGCGAAGTCTCGCGTAAAAAGAAAAAATGCGAAAAGTAAATAACGAAAAAAACCTGCAAAAAAAGCCCGAAAATAGGCACCAAACAAAGTAGATAAAAGCACAGCGCGGCGGCTTTAAATTTATATCCGCCGTAATCAAGCAAATAAAGCTCAAATTTGTGCCGCGAGAGGGCGTTTGGCGCGACGTCGATGAAAAGCAGCGAATAATAAAGATGAAAAAATGCCGGGTGCAGGGCGAGAAAATTTAGCGCAGGCACGGCTAAAATCGGCACGCAAATAAGCGCGATCAGGATAAATTTGAGCAAAATTTTGCCCATAAGAGACGTTTGGCGAGCTAGGCTGATATTTGCCAGCTGCGCCTCGTCCACGCGGTAGTGCCTGCGGTTTATCTCGCGGGCGA
>NZ_CALHXD010000317.1 GCF_938040115.1 uncultured Campylobacter sp.
TATTTACGATCATTATCACGGTTTTGCCGCTAACCTTTGCTAGCTCGATGGTCGGCATGATGAGCGTTAGCGAGGAGCTAAAGGAGATGTTTGACGCGTATAAACTGGGCGTTTGGAAAAAAATTCGCCACCTTTACGTTCCGCACCTAACTAGCCACATCATCAGCTCCCTAAGCGTCGCTGTGGGCATGGGCGTAAAGATCGTCATCATGGGCGAGCTGCTAGGCGCGAACGACGGTATGGGCGCAAAGATCGCGAGCGCTAGAGTAATGCTAGATACCACCGAAGTGATGGCCTACGTCGTGCTTACTATCGCTATCATTATGCTTTTTGAGTATCTGGTTATCGAGCCGCTAAAGATCACGCTAATGCCGTGGAAAAGGTAGTTTGCTATGCTAGAACTTCAAAATTTAGAATACGAAATTTTACGCGACAAGGTCGTACGCGATTTTAGTTTAAAGGTCGGCGCGGGCGAAGTAGTGACGCTATTTGGCGCGAGCGGCTGCGGTAAAACCACGATCCTGCGCCTGATCTCGGGTCTCATCGACCCGCGCAAAGGCAAGATAATCAATAAATTTAATAAAACGACCTATCTCTTTCAGGAAAATCGCCTGCTTGAGTGGAAAAACGCGCTTGATAACGTGCTGCTCGTGATGGATGAGCCTGACGAAAAGGCCGTGCTACAGCTCTTTGCTAGACTTGGACTAACGGAAAAAGACGCGCTAAAGTACCCTGACGAGCTAAGCGGCGGCATGCGCCAAAGGGTTGCTTTCGTGCGGGCGATCGTGACAAAGCCCGATTTGCTGCTGATGGATGAGCCGTTTTCGGGGCTTGATTATGATATGAAGGAAATTTTGATAGACATCGTCACGCGGCGCGTGGAGGAGGGTATGAGCGTCGTGCTGGTGACTCACGACAGGATGGAGGCCGCGCGAATGTCTAGTAAAATTTGCTTTTTAGCCAGCAAGGGCGCGGTGATCGAGCGCGAGCTGGAGCTTGACCGCGCCTTTTCGCAGCGAGATTTTGCCTACGCTAGCGGCGTGATAGACGAAAATTTTAAAGGAAAAATTTATTATGATTAACGACTTTTTTACCCATCCGATGAGAATTTTTTTCCTTACGAGCGCGGTTTGCGCGGTGCTGGGCGGTGCGGTTTTTTTTACGCCCGTGGATTTTGTTAGCTGGCACAAATTTATCTTTTTGCACCTTGTTGCAGCCCTTGCGTATGCGGGATTTTTGCTAACGGGACTAACTGATTGGACGAATTTTGGCGGAGGGTTAAAAAAGCACGCCTACGTTATGTTTGCGTTTTTTACGGCAAGTTTTTTTAGCGCGTTTTTTAGCTTGTTTGCGGCGCACTTTTTTATGGCGCTTTTTTGGGCGTATCTGGCCGGGCTTTGCGTTTATATGATCTGGCTTGACCGCAACGACGATCAACTGGGCGTTTTGGCATTTTTACTGGGCATTTTTGGCTTTGAAATTTACTATCTGCTTAGCGGCGAGGAGAAATTTTTAAATTTACAAATCCACCTGCATGTAATCGCGATTTTGCTTATATCTTTTCGCGTTAGCGTGGTGCTTGGCAAAGAGGCGCTAAACCGCGAGTCTGGTATGCAAGACGCGGCTTTTGTGCCAAATTTCGTCTATAAAAACATCGCGATCGTTAGCGTTTGCGCGTTTTTGTTAGCGAGCGTGTTTTTTGAGGGCAGCAAAGCTGTAAATTTTGCCGCAATAGCCTGCGGTAGCGCGATTTTAGCCAAGCTAAAAGAGTGGCACTACAAGGAGCTTTTGCGTCATAGCTTTGTGATTTACTACTACTTGATGCAGCTTTTGCTGTCAGCGGCGTATATCCTTTACGGCGCTAGCGGGATTTTGGGGCTTGGGCTAGAGACAAACATGCTGCACGTCATCGCGTTAAACGGCATTATTTTTAGCATTATGCTTATCTTTAACATCGCCGGTCTGCGCCACAGCGGGCAAGAGCTTGAGTTTTTACGCCTGAGCAAGATCGCCTTTGCGCTTGTTATCGCCGCGGGCATTTGCAGAGGCTTTTTGGCTTACGTTTGGAGCGGATTTTATATCCATCTACCGGCAACTCTCATCGCCGTAGCCTTCGCGCTTTGGTTTATTGATTTTTATAAAATTTTTAGAGATAACGAGTTTAGCGACGATCCGGAGTAGGCTAATCTAGCGTCCTTTTATACCTAGCGAGCGATATGGCCGTACTAACGCATAAAA
>NZ_CALHXD010000318.1 GCF_938040115.1 uncultured Campylobacter sp.
AGCCTTTGAAGTCGAGGTTGCGAATTTTACGGGCGAGGAGATATTTCTAAAAAACCTAAAAGAGCGCGTTTTGGTGCTTTTTGAAGGGCTAAACGCAACTAGTGAGGAAAATCTAAAAGACAGGCTCTCGCTCACGCTTAAATTTTTAGAATTCGTGCTGGCAAATGTCGAAAATCGGCTCGAAAATCTGCAAAAATAAAAATCTAAAATGGTTGCGAGATTTTCTAGCGCCGCACACCAAGCGTGCGTATATCGTCGGTGGCTGCGTTCGCGACGCGATGCTCGGTAAAAAAATATCCGACTTTGACGTTGAAATTTACGGTATCGACCCGGCTAAATTTGACGCGCTGATGGCGCAAATCGGCGCTTGCGGCGTGGGCAAAAACTACTTCGTTTATAAATTTAAAAATTTCGACCTTTCCTTACCGCGAACCGAAAACAAAACGAGCGAGGGGCACAAGGCCTTTGAAGTCGCATACGCCGATGACGAGCGCGAGGCGTCTTTGCGCCGAGACTTTACCGTAAACGCGATGATGATAAATATCTTTGACGGCTCGTTTTTGGACTTTTACGGCGGAGAGTGCGACCTAAAACGCGGCATCTTGCGCCATATCGACGATGAAAAATTCGCCGAAGATAGCCTGCGCGTACTGCGGGCGGTGCAGTTTAGCGCACGGCTAAATTTCCGTATCGCGCGCGATAGTTTGGGGCTGATGAAACGCCTAAGTATCAGCGACCTTAGCCGAGAGCGCATAAACGGCGAGCTGATGAAGCTTTTTGGCGCCAAATTTCAAGAGGTTGGCTTTTTGTATCTTTATAAACTAGGTCTTTTGGGTAAAATTTTCGGGCTAAATTTGAGCCGCGCCGAGGCGGAAAAATTTGCCGCAAAGCTAAAAAGTGCGGTTAAATTTCTACCTAAACAAAACGGCAAAAAAGACGAGCGCGAGTTTTTGTATCTTTTAAACGGCTATTTCGGCGTTAAAAATTTTTACGATTTAGCACTGCCGAAAAGCTTTGAAGCTTGCGTTAAAGAGCCGTTTTTTTCGCGGCGCCCAAGCGATGGCGAGCTGCTTAAAATCGCGCTAGATAAACCGCTAAAAAGCTGGCTCGGGCTAAACTCGCTCAGCCTCATAAAAAGAGCTAAAAATTTAGGCGTTTATGAGGCTAAATTTGAACCCGCTATCGATACGGCGGAGATTTTAAAGCTCGGCTTTAAAGGCGCTGCGATCGGTGCTGAGATAAGGCGCAGGCAGGATTTAGCGATAGAAAAATTTTTAAACGAAAAGTCAAGCTCGGCTAAAAATTAACCTAGTTAAAAGCGCAAATTGGCTAAAATCAAGCCCTATTTTAAAGAGGCGAAAGTGGAAAAAACTTCAAATATAAATTTTCAAAATAAAAATATTCTTTTTAGTATAAGTTTTGCAAAAAGCCTAAATTTGAGCGACTCGGCAAGTACTTTTGTGGCTTTTAAAGCGCAGGCTAAGGCGGCTTTTTAAATGTTTAATATTGTCCTCGTTCATCCTCAAATTCCCCAAAATACGGGCTCGATCGGACGTATGTGCGTAAATGCAAACCTTAAGCTTCATATAATCAAACCGACCGTTTTTGATATCAGCGAAAAGGCTGTTAGGCGCGCGGGGCTTGATTATTGGGCGCGACTAAATCCGGTGATTTGGGAGAGTTTGGACGAGTTTTTACGCGCAAACGCCGCTTACGAGGATAGATTTTTTTACGCGACGACGAAGGCGCATAAATTTTACTTTGAAGCGGAGTTTAAAAAGGGCGACTTTTTGTTTTTTGGCGGCGAAAGTACGGGGCTGCCTATGGAGCTGATGGAGCGAAATTTCGCAAACGCGATCAAAATCCCGATGGGCGAGCATGGCAGAAGCTTAAATTTAGCCACGAGCGCAGGTATCATCGCCTATGAGGCTATCAGGCAAAATTTCGCCCAGTCAGGCCTTGGAAGCGCATTATGAAATTTGCGGCAAATAGGCTTTTTGCGCTCATTTTTGCAGTGCTGTTTTTCGCCGTTTTTGCGGCGGGCGCCGAGCTAAAGATCGCTACGTTTAACGCGCAAAATTTATTTGACGCTAAAAACGACGGCAGCGAGTATAAGGATTTCGTCGTCGGAAAATCAGAATGGAACGAGAAAAAAGCAAGCGCCAAATTTAAAGCCGTAAGTGCAAAGATAAAAGAGCTAAACGCTGATATCATCGCGCTTCAAGAGATCGAAAACGAGCAAATTTTAAAAGAGCTGATGAGGGAGGCGGGCTATAAATATTTTGCCTTTTCAAAAGGCAAAAACGGTCCCGTAGGCCTAGCCGTGCTGTCTCGCGTAAAGCCTGAAAAAACGCAAATTTTTAGCGTTCCAAACGTAAAAACAAGAGATATTTTAAAGCTTGATTTTGAAGTGGATGGGCAAAAATTTAGTCTTTTAAATTTGCATTTTCCTGCGAGAAAAAACCCCTTAAAACAGCGAAAAACCGCCTTTATCACGCTAAAATCAGCCTTAGCTGATACCAAAAAGGTCGTGGTTTTGGGCGATTTTAATACGCCTTACGGAGATAAAGAACTGCTGGGCGATCTTGCGACTAGCAAAAATTTAGCCAATCTCTGGGCGTTTTTGCCAAAGCACGAGCGCTACTCGCACACGAGCCTAAACGCGCTTGATCACGTCCTGCTCTCAAAAGACGCGCTTAGCCAAAACTATGTCTTAAATAGCTTTAAGATTGAGCGTGACGGAGCGCAAATTTCGGATCATTTCGCGCTGGTTTTTAGGCTAAATTTTGATAAAAACGCTAAAAATACGCTGCAAAATATCGCCGAAGCGCGGGTTGGCGAGCTAACAAAAAAGTCAAATTTGCCCGTTTTGCTAAAACACGCTACGGTTGTGCAAAAAGATAAAAAAGGCTTTACGCTAGCGCAAGATAAGCGCGGCATCTACGTGTACGAGCCAAAAAACGACGCAAAACCCGGCCAGGTCATGGACGTAGCGGTAAACCGCCTAGACGAGTTTAAGGGAAATCTTGAGATCAGTTCGCATTATGCGGTAAAAATTTACGACGAAACGCAAGATCCACGTGAGCAGATGCTGGAGGCTAAAAACATAAAGCAAGCGCGCGCGGGCGACGTATTTGATCGTATCGGCTGCGAGGTGCGAAACGGCAGGCTCTATACGCCATACGGAGATATTAAAATTTACGGAGCAAAGGGCAAACCGCGCAACGAAAAAGCGGCAGTTTTTACGTCCGTCCGCGTAGTGAATTATAAAAACGAACCTCAAATTTGGATAGAAAATGAAGATAATTGACGCGTTGGTGCTGGTCGCATTCGTGCTTTTTATGATATTTTTGATGCGCGGATTCGTCACGCAGACGCTTGAGAGAAGCAAAAGAAGACAAAATTTAAAAAAGGATAAAAAATGAGCGAAACAAAAGAACTGATCGTGGAGATCGGCGTCGAGGAGCTGCCGGCGATCCCGTTTTTAAAAGAGTGCGGCAACGTCGCGGCGAAGTGGCGCGAGACGCTAGCGCAAAACGGCCTAGATAGCGAGTGCGAGTTTTATTACACGCCGCGCAGGATCGCGTTTTACCACCCGAAATTTGCGGTGCGTCAGGAAGACGGATTTAGCGAGTTTATCGGCGCGCCAAGGCAAGTCGCGCAAAAAGACGGTGTATGGACGCCCGCCGCGCTAAGCTTTGCTAAAAAATGCGGTATCGCAGAGTCCGAGCTAAAATTTGAGACCGTCGGCGGCAAAGAGGTGCTCTACTACAAAAAGCCGGTCGCGGGCAAGCCTAGCGCGGAGCTTTTGGGCGATATGATCGAGAAATTTTTGCTCAGCTTAAATTTCGGCAAATCTATGCGCTGGGGCGAGGGTAAATTTGAGTTTATCCGTCCGATTCGCTCTTTTTTATGTCTGCTTGGAGACGAGGTCGTTAAATTTAATAAATTTGACGTGGAAAGCGGCGATACGATTTTCATGCACAGAAGCGTAGGCTACGATAAATTTGCCGTCAAAAACGCGAAAGATTATTTCGCCGCGATGCCTAAAATCGGCGTAATCCTCGATCAAAATGCGCGCCGAGAGAAAATTTTGAGCGAATTTAAACAAATCGAAGCCAAAAACGGCGTAACGGTCGAGGTGGACGAGGCGCTGCTAGACGAAGTCGTAGCGATCACAGAGCATCCGACCGCGCTGCTGGGCGGCTTTGAGCGAGAGTTTTTGGAGGTGCCTAGCGAGGTCATCATCACCTCGATGAAGGAAAATCAGAGGTATTTTCCGGTTTTTGAGGGCGGCAAGCTCGCTAATCGCTTCGTAGTAGTTAGCAACGCTATCTCGCCAGAGCCGGCGCTCATCGTGAAAGGCAACGAAAAAGTACTTCGCGCGAGGCTTAGCGACGCGATGTTTTTCTGGCGCAGCGACCTGGCGCATGAGTTTGGTCCGGAAAAGCTAAAAAACATCACCTATCTAAAGGAGCTTGGCAGCACATACGATAAAAGCGTGCGCGAGCTGGGCGTCGCAAAGCGGCTGGCTAAAATCTGCGCCGATAGGCTAAAAGCGTGCGCGGGAGAGGGCTACGAGGCGCTGCTGGAGCGCGCCGTGATGCTGAGCAAGGCTGATCTAACCACGCAGATGGTGTATGAATTTACCGAGCTTCAGGGCGTGATGGGCGGCTACTACGCGGCGGCTAAGGGCGAAAACGAAAACGTCGTAACCGCAATCAAGGAGCAGTACTTGCCAAGCGGCGAGGCTAGCGCGCTACCTAGCACTATCTTTAGTTCCGTCGTCGCGCTCGCGATCAAGCTCGAGACGTTAATCGGGCTCTTTAGCGCGGGTAAGATCCCAAGCGGCAACAAGGACCCGTATGCGCTGCGCCGCGCGGCTAACGGCGTTATAAAGATAATCCAAAACGAAAATCTAAACCTTGATATCGCGGCGTTTTTGCGCGAGACGGCGGAGGGCTACGCCAAATTTGACGTCGAGGCGCTGATAGGATTTATATTTGATAGGCTTTATACATTTTTTGACGTGAACCCGTCCGTCGTAAAGGCTTGCCTGGCTAGCAAAAAGGGCGACGTACTCGCGCAGTGCGAGGCGATCGACGCTCTAGGCGCTATCTGCGCGGCAGATGACTTTAGGCAAAATTTCAGCACGTTTAAGCGCCTGGCAAATATCATAAAGGATGAAAATTTCGGCGCAGTAGATGAGGCGAAATTTGAAAATGAGAGCGAGAAAAAGCTAAACGACGCCTTTAAGGCCGCGGTAAAAGCAGGCGGCTCATACAGCGAACGCCTAAAAAATCTTTTCGGTCTAAAAGCCGCGATAGACGAGTTTTTCGACAACGTAATGATAAATGCCCAGGACGAGCTCGTGCGCAAAAACCGCCTTGCGCTCGTAGGGCAAATTTACGCGGAATTTCTTAAGATCGCCGATATAAAAGAGATAAGCTTATAAACGCTAGAAGCGGTGATGCCGCTTCTAAACTCGGCTATGCTCTGGCTTGGTATCGGAGCTAGCGGCCTTGGATACTTTTTATGGAACAAAGGCGCATGCGAGGTAGATAGCGGAACTCTAGCCA
>NZ_CALHXD010000319.1 GCF_938040115.1 uncultured Campylobacter sp.
CGTTTAAATTTTGCAAAAACTTATCGTCGCCTGCTAAAAACTTTCCGCTCGCGTCCTCGGCGGCGCTTGGCGCGTCAAATACGAAAACCACCTTAGCACTTTTATCTCCAAAGCCCGTTAGCGCGTGGGTTGCGCTCTTGCAAAGCTCGCATAGATTGCACTCTTTGATGCTCGCGTTTAGTTCGGCAAGGCTACTTGGCAAGGCCGCGGACGAAGGCGAAAAATCGGCAAATTTATACCCGAACGCCCTCAGATAGTAAAGCTCTCTTAAAATTTCGTTTGCGTAACTCATCGCGCGATGATATCCAAAAGGGCGTTAAAAACAGATAAATCAAAGCGCTAGTTTGTTTAAATTTTCGCCGTCCAAGCGGTAGTTTCGCCACTGCTCGGACTGGTTTTTCGCGCCCATCTTTTCGTAAAATTTGATGCCCGGCTCGTTCCAGTGCAGGCACGCCCACTCGAGGCGTTTGAGGTTTTCGTCCTTGCAAATTTGAGCTAGATGCTTAAAAAACTCTTTTCCTATGCCTTTGTTGCGATGCTCTTTTTGGACGTATAAATCCTCCAAATACATCCCGCCAAGTCCCAAAAACGTGGAAAAGGTGTAAAAATATATCGCGTAAGCTATGATTTTGCCTTCTGTTTCGCAGACTAAAATCCGGGCGTAGTTTTTCTCAAAAATAGACTCGGCAAAAATTTCGGGCGTAAATTTGACATCACCGCTCATTTTTTCGTACGCGGCTAGTTCTTTAACCAGCTCGCAAACGGCCGAAACGTCGGCTCTGGATGCTTTTCTAATAATGTAAGGCAAAATTTTCTCCTAAATTTTAATGAGCGATTATATTTTTATTATTTTAAAACGAAGTTTAAAAATTTATTAAAAGGATTTTAAGCGATTTGTTGATAAAATCACCGACTTATATCAAAATCACCATAAGGAAAAATTTATGAAAAGAACATACCAACCTCATAAAACCCCTAGAAAACGCACTCACGGGTTTCGCGTCCGCATGAAAACTAAAAACGGTCGCAAAGTGCTAAACGCAAGACGCGCAAAAGGCAGAGCAAGATTGGCCGTTTAAGCAAATTTAGCTCTATAAGCAGCCAAAAGGAGTTTTCAAGCATCTACAAAGAGGCCGTCAAATGGCACTGCGAGGAGGCGATAGTCTTTTTTAAGCCTTGCAATGAAAACAAACTAGCCGTCGTAGCCAGCAAAAAGGTAGGCAAAGCCGTCGTTCGCAACCGATGTAAAAGACTTTTGCGAGCGGTCGTAGTCGAGATTTCAAATGAGCTTGCGGACGGCATTTACGTGATAGTCGTTAAAAACGGGCTAGATAAAAGCTCGTTTTTAAAGCTCAAAAAAAATATCTCTTGGGCTATGAAAAAACTCGGATGTATAAAATCAGGCATATGAAAATGATAAAACAAGCTATTTTATTTTTGATAAAAGCGTATCAAGATTATATCTCCAAATTTACTCCGAAGTCTTGCAGATACTATCCCTCATGCTCGGAATTTGCCGTTTGGCAGTTTAAATTTAACGGCTTTTTCTCGGCGCTTTTTGCGGTTATTTTTAGAATTTTACGCTGTAATCAACTCTTTAAGGGCGGCATCGACTACCCTGTCATCAGTAAAAATTTCAACTCTTTTTTTATATCCAATCAAAATTTAAAATCACATATCGCATTTTGGTTCGTCCCGTATAAAAAAAATAAATTCTACGTTATTAAAAATTTAGACTTTCAAAAGGAAAAATAGTGTTAGACAATATGTCAGTTCAAAAACGCGTGCTATTAGCGACCGTTTTATCTTTTATCTTTTTTATCGCTTACGATTATTTTTTTATTCCTAAAAATTTGCCGTTAGATCAAAACCAAACCGTTGCAGCGCAGCAGGTAGGGCAAGCAAATGCCGCTCCGAGCGCAAATACCGCATCGGGCGCTAGCGCTCCGCAAGCCGTAGCGACGCAAAGCCGCGAGATCGCTGTGATAAAGGGCGAGCACTTTGAGGCGCGCATAGACGAGCTGGGCAGGATTTCTAAATTTTATCTAAATGACGAAAAATATAAAGATAATGGAAAACGTGTTGAATTGGTTTGGGGGCAATATTTACCACTTGGGATAGATTTCGTAGACAGTAAACTGAAAGAGCAGTCATCGAAGGTATCTTATTATAGTGATATTAGTGAGCTTGTTTTGGGTGATGAGCCAAAAACCATCACATTAAAGCAAGATTTGGAGGGTTCAAATATAACTAAAAAAATTACATTCTATCCAAATGGAAGTTATGATTTGGATATCAATGTAAGTTCTGGTCAATATTTTATAACGCCTGGTATTCGTCCAAATGTGGCTGTAGATCGACTTGCTTTTCATGGTGTTCTCTTGAGGCATGACAATAAAAAACTAACCATTATTGAAGATGGTGACATTGATGCTACTCAAAATTTTAATAATATTAATATAGCTGCGGGTAGTGACAAGTATTACACGACGTTGTTTTTTAAATTTGACGGACTTTTAAATCCCGTAGTTTCAAAAGACGGCGCGGGCAATGCAGTGATATTCGTAAAAGGCGAGCAAAATTTTAAAGCTAAAGGCTACATCGGTGCCAAAGACCACGCTACTCTAAGCCAGATAAACGAGGAGCTCGTGGACGTCATCGAGTACGGCTGGTTTACCTTTATCGCAAAACCGATGTTCGCATTCTTAAATTTACTTTACGGCTATATCGGCAACTGGGGCTGGGCGATCGTCGTACTAACGCTAGTTATCAGGATCGTGCTTTTCCCTCTTACCTACAAAGGCATGCTATCGATGAATAAGCTAAAAGATCTGGCGCCGAAGGTAAAAGAGCTGCAAGCCAAATACAAAGGCGATCCGCAAAAGCTAAATATGCACATGATGGAGCTATATAAGAAAAACGGCGCCAACCCGATGGGCGGCTGCTTGCCGATACTTATGCAGATCCCGATTTTCTTTGCGATTTACCGCGTACTACTAAACGCGATCGAGCTAAAAGCGGCGCCGTGGATACTCTGGATACACG
>NZ_CALHXD010000320.1 GCF_938040115.1 uncultured Campylobacter sp.
AAAAGATGATCGATTAAAACATAAAATGTACCAGCAATACTATATACACATCAAGTTGGCGGTAGAAGGCAGTATACTGCCCGCATTTTGGCAAATTTTAGAGGAATATAGAGTGCCTATGCGCTTCATTTATGATATTTGCAGAAATTCTAGCGCGGTTCCGGCTGGCAGGGCAGATATCTGGGCGCAAGGCTTATATTACGGCTTTGATAGAGACTTTTTGGTTTCAAGTCATTTGTTGATACCTCAAATAGAGCATTTGGCGAGAATTTTATTGCGACAAGAAAAAATCCCTACGACTACTATCGATGAATACGGCGTAGAATCGGAAAAAAGCATAAACTCGCTTTTGCAAGAACCAAAAATATATGAATTGCTCGGGAGAGATTTGACGGAAGAGCTAAAATTTTTACTAACGGAGCCGATGGGGCTAAACTACAGAAATAAAATATGTCACGGACTAGTCGGCGAATCTCCAAACGATGCCGATATTTATATTTGGTGGCTTTGCCTTAGGCTAGTGGTTAATAATTGTGTTTTATTCGGGGTTACTCGCTAGAATTTATTACTTTAACTGCAAATAATACACGCGATAAAATCAAAAAAAATTACTAAAATTTAAAAAAATACAACTAAAAGTTGGGGATACTCATATATTAGGAGTTAATACAATAATTAAATAGTGGCCGGGAGATAGGGATTCGAACCCCAGGAGGCTTTCACACCTCAACGGTTTTCAAGACCGCCGCTTTCGACCGCTCAGCCATCTCCCGTAAAAATATTTTGGCTAATTATAGCCAAATTTATTCGGTTTTTTCCTTAACGTAGGAAGCGCCTTTGTTGACTTTTTCCTTTGACCATTCAACGGCGTTATTTGTGTCCTCTTTGGCTCCGCGCCAAGTATTTGAACAGCCAACCATAAACAAAGCGGCAGATAATAGCACTAGTAAATAACGCATTTTCTCTCCTTATAATTTTTGGAGGCGACACCCGGATTCGAACCGGGGATCAAAGCTTTGCAGGCTCATGCCTTACCACTTGGCTATGTCGCCTAAAAGTCAATGGTGCCCGAAACCGGACTTGAACCGGTACGGTAAAAATTACCGAGGGATTTTAAGTCCCTTGCGTCTACCATTCCGCCACCCGGGCAAAAATTCCCTAAATTTAAAACCGATGGAGCGGGAAACGAGATTCGAACTCGCGACCCCAACCTTGGCAAGGTTGTGCTCTACCCCTGAGCTATTCCCGCATTTTTGTTTGAAAAATGAGATTTTAGCTGATTTTTGCTTAAAATTTTATTTTATTTCGTCAAATTTCAAAATTTCGTAAGATAAAAATGATATAATTCCAAAATCTTTTCGACGATTGGGGTTATAGCTCAGCTGGGAGAGCGCTTGAATGGCATTCAAGAGGTCGGCGGTTCGATCCCGCTTAACTCCACCATCTTTAAATTTATTCCCCAAATTTTACATCATCAAAAACTTTGATTAATTTATGTTTTATGGTTAATATCTAAATCCTTAAAAATAGTATTTTAAGCTTGCTTGTGTTAGTATCGGCAAAATTTAGTACGAGAAAAAGATGCAAGATTACTCCGTTTTAGACGTTTTATCCAATAAAAAAGTCCTTTGTTTAGAGGATGAACCTTATATATTAAAAAATATGATCGACTCTCTCGAGCTGTTTTTTGCCGAAGTAAAAGGCGTAAGCGACGGTATCGAGGCGCTAGACGAGGCTATGAGCGGTTCATACGACGCGCTCGTCCTAGATGTCAGCGTCCCGCACATGGACGGTTTAGAGGTAGCTAAAAAAATCCGCTGTGCAAACCGCAAAATCCCGATCGTAATCATCTCAAGCCATACCGAGCAGGAGTATTTGTGGCGTGCGGTTGAGCTAAAGATCACGAGATATCTATCAAAGCCTTACGATAAAGATACGTTTATAAAGGCACTAGAAGACGTCGCGATGGAGCTCATCGACCATACGCCTATGTTTAATATTAATAGCGAGCTCAAATACGATTTTAGCAAAAAAATCATATATATAAAGGAAGAGGCCTGTCGCCTCTCCAAAAGCGAGAGCAAGCTTTTGGAGTATTTTTTAAACAACAAAAACCAAACCATCACTTACGAGCAGCTGTTTGACTACATGTGGGAATTTGAACAGCCGACCAAAGAAGCCATCAAAACCATCGTAAAAGAGCTGCGCCGCAAGATCGGCAAGGACACGATCAGAAATTTGTACGGCGTAGGATATCTATGTGAAGTCCAAATTTAAATTTATCATCCTGCTGCTCGTCGTTTTGTACGGCGCCATTACCGTTTTGGTTTTTAACTTTTACCGCGATCTTGCCCTAAAAGACGCCAAGCAGGAGGCAGTTTACGTGCTAGATGCGATGAACGGCATACGCGACTATATCTCTACCGTCCAGCGCCCCCTCATAGATGAGTTAAAAGATCACGGCGCGATAGACAAAGACCTTTTTGACCCCAGACTCATGTCCTCATCCTATATCACGCGTCAAATTTATAAAATCCAGCTCGCCAAAAAAAACATAAACTACGACTACAGACTAACGGCGACGAATCCGCTAAATCCCGAACACGAAGGCACGGAGTTTGAAAATGAAATTTTAGAAGGGTTTAAAGAGGGCAAATACGAGGTCTACTCTGACGTAATCAAAGACCAAAACGCCTCATACTTTTTCGTCGGCCTTCCTATCAAAAACTCCCACCCGTCATGCGTCGAGTGCCACAACATAAATAGCGCGCCTAAAAAAATGCTCGAACAATACGGAAATTTAAATAATTTCGAGGGCAAAGTTGGCGACACGATAGCAATGGTGAGCTTTAAAATCCCGGTAAAAAGTATTTTGCTCTATCATAAACAAGAATTTATCGTTAGCGGCGTGGCGATCACGGCGATATTTGCGGCGTTTTTATTTTTTGTTTATAAAATCCACAAAGGCAACGAAAAAACCAAGATGCAAAACGAGCTTTTGATGATAAATCAAAGCCGCCTAGCCTCGATGGGCGAAATGATCGGCAATATCTCGCACCAGTGGCGTCAGCCTCTAGCACAGATCAGCTCGACTTTAGTAAATTTGGAGCTTTACTCCGAGCGAGGCAAGCTAAGCGAGCAGAGGCTAAAAGAGGCCATCGAGGAGGCAAACGAGCAGGTCAAATTTATGTCAGGCACTATCGAGGATTTTAAAAATTTCTTTAATCCAAATATGCCAAAGAGCGAATTTGAAGTAAAGCAGGCCATAGAGCAGGCTTGTAAAATTTTAAACGCGACGCTCAAAAAGCACGTCATCGACGTAAAAGTCGAGATAAAAGAAAATTTTACGCTTTACGGAAACATAAACGAGCTTATTCAAATTTTAATCAACGTCATGAATAACGCCAAAGAAGCATTTTTAAACCTGCCGCAAGAGCGGGCGCAAGCAAACCGATGGCAAATTTTAATAACCGCCCTTTTGCAAAACGGCGAGCGAGCGATAACGCTCGAAAATAACGCCGGTAATATAGATAAAGGCGTGATAAATAAAATTTTCAAGCCGCATTTTACTACAAAAAAATCAGGCAGCGGGCTTGGGCTATATATGAGCAAGGTAATAGCCGAAAAAAATAACGCCCGAATTTACGCACAAAATATAAATAATGGCGTAGTATTTACTATTAAATTTAAAAATTCATAATTTATTAAATTTCCCCTTTTTTCGCCCCCTTTTTACGATAGCATTATCAGTATGAAATCTTTTTGATTTTAGATCCAAAATTTATAAGGAGGGCGCAATGAGGAATTTAAGTAAAACCTTATTAGGTTTGCTTATGGGCGTTAGCGTCTTCGCATCGCAAGCCTGTTGCGAAGAACACAACATGCAGATGTCTCAACAAGCGCGAGACGTCATAGCAAACCCAAAAGGCACGCTTCAAAGTAGAGGCGTAATATCCTTGCAAGACTACATCGTAGAAGAGCAAGAGATGTATGAGTGGCTGTTTAAAAACCACCCGATTTTCACAAAATACGGCGGTAAAACAGTCGGTAAACTGGACGTTCACGACCGTGGACTTGAGTGGCTTGCCGAAGGTCACGGCTTTGACATGTCAAAAGCTAGTAAAAGAGACGGCGGTAAAGGCTACAGCTCTATGATGTATAGGATACCTGCGGGTTCGTCTTTGCAGTTTCCTAACAAATTCGTAGGATCCGAAAAGTGCGGCGAGTGCCACCCTGCGCAGTACGAGGTATGGAGCAGATCGCGCCACGCCACTACTATCCGCTTCCCTGGCGAGCACCCAGAGGTTAACAACAACCTAACCGATCCGGTATTTAGCCCAGACACTGCGTCCATCTTGCCTCAAGGTATTACTCCAGACGTTATTTACGCAACCGTAGGACACCTAAGAACCAAATTCGGCTACGTAGACGCGTGGCTTTTGCGAGGAACTTACCACGTAGAGGGCGGTTTGCTACGAGACGGCACGGGTCAGATCGTAGCGGGCGGTAACCAGTTCCAAAGAACTTGGGCGTTAAATTTAACTCCTGAAACAGTTAAGAAAATCAAAGATTTCGTTCCTGATTTCCCAGAAACTCTAGCTGATTACGGCGATAACGGCGGATACGTCAGAGGTCTAGCCTCGTACGCGGCTAAATACAAAAAGTCAATGTTCTTCCAAGCAAACGGCTCTTACTGCGAAGTTTGCCACCCGTTCAAATTTGACTTTAAAACTAAGAAAGAGTTCTATGCGGCTCTTGGTAATGCCAAAGAGCTTCAAAAGCACACTATCTCTAAAGGCGTAAGCTGTGAGGAGTGTCACGGAGCCGGCGGTCACCTTGACGGAGCTACAAACTTTAGAACATCAAACTGCGAACGCTGTCACCAAAGATTTAACTACAGCCCAGACCTAGCTAGAGCCAATCCTCTAAACCAAGGCAAGCTTGACCTATCTCTAAGCTCTAAATTTAAATCAATGGGACCAGGATGCGGATCTGAGGGTTCACAATCATACTTTACCGCTCACTACGATAAAGGCATGCGCTGCACCACTTGCCACGATCCTCACGATAACACAGGTCCGGTTGTAGGCGACAAGACTATCAAGGGCGTAAACTATAACTCAGAGCAAGGCTACCTAAGTGCGCTTTACACTAAACCAAAAATCAGAAAAGATTGTCAAGATTGCCACAAAGAGCAAGCATATATCGCTTCTAGAGCCGATACGCACAAAGACAACACTTGCGCATCTTGCCACATGCCATTCATGATGAGCTGCGAGAACTTCTACGCTATCCAGTTCCAAGATAACGCTGGATTCGATACTCAAAGAAGATCTCACATCTGGAAAATCGACGTAGATCCTGCTAGAAAATCTCTAGTTGCGGGCGACGCGGCTAAAGGACCGAGAGATGCTAAAGATTGGCACTTCCAAAGAGATAAAAACGGACATAACTTCGTTGACCTAATGTGGGCGTGCGCTAGAACGTCTTGGGCGGATAAAGATATGCAAGATACTAAAGGCTGCCACAGCCCTGTTCTATCTGAGCTAAAACCTACTCTGCACTTCAAGAACCAAAAACAGGTTTATGACGAAGTAATGGGATGGCAAACCCCTGTTAAAAACGACTTCTCTCAAGTCAAAATCGGTATCGAGGGACTTTATGCTATCTTAGAAACTAAGAAACTAAGCCCTAGCGATAAGACAAGAGTTTATGAGCTAATCGAAAAAGCGCAAGACACTGTCGACTTGCTACAAAAAGACGGCTCATGGGGTATGCACGGCTTTAAATATACAAAACAAAGACTCGACGCTTCTAAAGAGTACATCAAAGAAGCCCAAAGAATCATAAATAACAATTTATGATGCGATTACGGACGCCGCAAAAGTGCGGCGTCCAAATTTAATAAGGTAAAATTTATGCGTTTTAAACTTAGCAAAAACCCGATTTTAGCTCTTTGCCTAACGGCCGGTTGCGTCTTGTGCGCTAGCGCGGCGGATAAAGAGGCGATGACGCAAGAGCAAAAAGAATCATACAGTATCGGAATTTCAACCGGAACATATATCTCCGCACAACTAAAAAAACAAGAAAGCCTAGGCGTTAAATTTGACAGCAAGGCTATTTTAGATGGTTTTGCAGATGCCTTTAAAAAAGAACAAAAACTAACGGACGAAGAAATAATCTCTCTACTCAATCAAAGGGACGAAAAATTAAATAAGCTAACCCAAGACGCGCTTAAAAAAGCGCTTGAAAAAAATTTAAAAGAGGGCGAAGAATTTATGGCGAAAAACGCCAAAAACAAAAAGGTCAAAACGACTAAATCAGGGCTTCAGTACGAAGTCATGGCTGTCGGCGACGGCGACAAACCAAGACCTGAGAGCGTAGTCGCGCTAAACTATAAAGCTTACCTCATAAACGGCAAAGTTTTTGACGATACGTACTCTAGAAACGAGCCTGCGATCCTTTCTATGGTAAATTTAATAGACGGCCTACAAGAGGGCCTCATGATGATGAACGGTAACTCAAAATATAAATTCGTCATCCCGTCTCACCTAGCTTACGGAGACGAGGGCGCAGACGAGATACCGGGCGGCTCGACGCTGATTTTTGAAGTCGAGCTAGTAAAGGCGCTAAAACCTGGCGAACTAGCCGGCGCAGCCAAAAAACTAAGCGAAACTCAGCCGCGCAATTTCCATGGCGCGCATAGCCACGGAAGTAGCGTTGGTAGATAAATTTAGGATATTTAATCCATACGGATGGAGAAGAATATGAAAGAGCAAAATACAAGAAGGACGTTTTTTAAATTCCTTGCTTCGGGCGCGGCGGTTGCGGGAGCGACTAGCGTACTGGGCAAGAGTATAAATTTAGACGCCCCTACGGAAAACGGCAAAAAGCCGCACTACGGCATGATATTCGATCAGAATAAATGCGTCGGCTGCACCGACTGCGAGATCGCCTGTAAAAAGGTAAATTCGGTTCCGAAAGGTCAGATGAGGCTTTTTATCCAGGATAAAACCGATCCGCTAAATTTAAAAGAAAAGCGCTACGTCAGGGTCTCCTGTCAGCAGTGCGAGGACGCGCCGTGCGTGAACGTCTGCCCGACAAAAGCCTGTCACAAGGACGAAAAAACCGGCATCACGACGATGAATACCGATGATTGCATCGCCTGTAAATACTGCATCGTCGCCTGTCCTTACGACGTGCGCTTTATAAATCACGAAACAAGAGCCGCAGAGAGCTGCAACTTCTGCTTGGATACGAATTTAAAAGACGGTCACGAGCCCGCCTGTATCGAGGCGTGCAGATACGAGGCGATCGTATTCGGCGATCTAAACGACGAAAGCTCGCACATCAGCAAGCTACTTCGCGTAAAAGACAGCCTGCGCATGCATCCTGAGTGCGGCACGAAGCCGAGCCTGCGCTATATTCCTGCGGTTAAATTGGGGGTGTGATATGAACGGAGCTATAAATTTCACTGCGACCTTCTCGCACGGCGTAGAGTGGGGCTGGCCGATAGCGGTTTATCTTTTGCTAGCGGGTATGAGCGGCGGCGCTTTGATCGTCGCGATCCTCATCAAATTTTACAAAAAACAGACCGAAAGCACGCCGCTATTTAAAGCCGCGTCGCTGCTATCTTTCGTAGCGATCTTACTCGGTATGGTCTGCCTGGTAGCCGATCTTGAGCGACCGCTACTTTTTTGGAAAATTTTGATTAATTATAATTTCACCTCGGTTATGTCCGTGGGTGTTGCGGCGCTTTGCGTCTATATCCCGCTTAGCTTCGTAGCCTGCCTTTATGCGTTTGAAGATTGCTTAAGAGAGTTTTTGACGCGCAATCTTAGCTTTTTAAAAGGTCTTTTCGAGCTTGTGATGAAAATCGTAAACGCGCTTCGTCCGCTACTTCTTGCACTCACGCTTGTTTTTGCGGTCGCGATCTGCGCCTATACGGGCTTTTTGATCTCGGTTTTAGTTAGATTTCCTATCCTTAATACAGCCGTTTTGC
>NZ_CALHXD010000321.1 GCF_938040115.1 uncultured Campylobacter sp.
CTAGCGGAGAGAAGTTTTGCGTAGTATGCCACGAGATGGATCCTATGGTTATAGCCTATAGCAACGACGTTCACAGCGGCAAAGGCAAAAGCGGAGTAAGGGCTAAATGCGTGGACTGCCACATACCTCATGATAACCTAGCCAAATACGTCTTAGTTAAAGCCAAAAATGGAATAATGGAGGGATATATTCATTTCTTTAAAGATCCGGAGGCTATAGACTGGCATAAAAATAGAGAGAAAAGAGAGCACTTCGTATTTGATAACGGTTGCGTTAGCTGTCATACGAATTTGATAGATAATAAGCTAACCTCAGCCCAGGCTCAAAAGATGCACGCTCACTATCAAAGCTTGCTAAATACCGATAAGCAACTAACCTGCGCTAGCTGTCACGCCGAGGTAGGCCACAGCGGGCTAAACAATATGCTAAACTACTGGAAGCCTGAATACAAAATCTACGAAAAGAAAGCCGCAATCAAAAAAGAAGAGATAAAGAAGGCTTATTTTGGGGAGGATTATGTGGGGGTGAAAGTGGAAAAAGCAGAAACTACGGCGGATAAAAACGCGACTAAGTAAACTTTCCTAAATTTAATAGCCCAAGTGAATTTGGGCTATTAAACTTAACTCAGTGTATAAATTTAACTTCCAATATCTCTATACTGCCTAAATTTAATGCTTACTACGCAGTAAATTTAATAACCGTTTAAAACAAATTTATGTATATTTTCTCTTTTACAATCACTTAAATTTGACGAAAATTTGAGCGTCAAATTTTGCAAATTTAAAACCAAAACCACCGAAAGAAAAAAATGAATAGAAATTTTAACAAAGCAAGAACGCAAGGCATCCTCGGCGCAGTTTGCATCCTGTGTGCGAACGCGAGTTTTCTAGCTAGCGATCAGAGCCTGTTTTGGATCGTTCGCACGCTAGCGTGGCTGTTTGCGCTGACGTTTTTCCACTATGCGCTTGTCCGTGCGCAGGAGCTATCAAACTCAAACGTCTTTACTATCTTTAAATACGCCTACAACGGCTTTTTAGCCGTAATCCTCTGCACGGTCGCGCTCTACGTTTTTGATAAAAATTATCTCAGCCTCATCTCTGACGTCATCATACCGCTTGCCGTATTTGCCGTCTCTATCGCGTGGGTTGTCATAAATCTCAAACTCGCAAAGGCCTCAGGCTGCGCGCTTTTTAGCATTTACGCGTGGATGCTTGCCGCTAGCCTGGGCGCAAACTTTATTTATGGCATGCTAGAGGTCCTCTCGCCAGCTCTCATCGCTCCCGCCGTCAAATTTGTACCTCTCACAAATGCGCTTTTTGATTTAGCGACTTCGGGCGTATTACTCGCGGCGTGGATCAATGCGGAAAATTTCTCAAACGAGCAAGACGAAATCGAGATAAATTTGACCAACCAGCACGGCGATAGGTTAAATTTAAACGCCCAAAGCACAAACGAACCAAATTTTAGCAGCCGTAACGAGCTAGCAACGGAGCTCAAATTTGACGCCGATCAAAGCCGCACAAATAAAATCCTAACCAAAAAAGAAAACGCGCATGAAAAATCTTACGAACAAGAAACGCTAAAAATAGCCAAAAAGCAGGGTATCATCTCGTGCCGGCTTATGCTAGCGACCGTTGCCGTATCTTTTTTTGCCAAGCTTTATCTGATATTTACGCAGCCGCACGGCGAGTCGCAAGAGCAGCTGATAAAACTGCTTGAAGGCTCGGTAAATTTCGTGCTTTTTCTTGCTGCGGCCATTTATATGTGGTACGCACTTAAAAAACTAGAGGAAATTTACGACGCCGACGTGCTTAGCATCTATAAACAGATGATTTTTGCATCTATCGTATTTGCGGTAGTTGGTATAGCGTTTGGCTTTATACGCGGCATAGAGGACCGACCTGCTACTGCTGGTACTGGGCTGGCGGGGCTTTTTATACTGGCTATCGCCGTCTATCTAGCCGTCCTTTGGGCTAAGTTAAATTTCAGTCTTGCAAAGATTACGGAAAACAATCTTTTTAAGACTTACGTATTTTTTGCTATCGCTAGCTTTATTATCGCCTTTGCGCTGCAGATAATGCTATCTATGGGCTATTTTACGGCAGTCTTTTCCATACTGCTTGCAGCGCTAGTCATCGTGATACTCTACGTACTGCCGACTGCGTTTTACCTATACGCTTGGACTATGATAAAGGAGGAGTAAGATGAGCGAAAACAAACAAGATTTGACCGAAGACAGAGCCCAAATCATCGAAAAAGCAAAGCAAGAGGGAATGCTTTCGGCTTGCTTTATGTCTTTTACGGTTTTGGTGCTTTACGTTGCGGACTTTTTCCCAAAACTTCAAGAAAAGCATAGCTGGACGGCGCTAAGTATACTCGCGCTAATCTATCTTTATAAGGCGCTTAAAAAGCTTCAGCCTATGTGCGAGACTAACCTCATGCGGCCGTTTCACGCGTATTGGGCGCTAGGTATTGCGGCGGCTGCAGCTCTGCTGGCAGGGATGTTTTACGATCCTATTTTTACGCTTTTATTCCTCGTTTTGCTTGTAGCTACGCTGATTTTTTGGACGATTTTAAACTTTAGACTAGCGCGTATCACGCAAAATCCGCTGTTTAAATTTCACGCCGTCATGCTTATAGTCTCTGTCATATCTAGTCTCACGGTACTTTTCCTAAAAGCAAACCCGGGCTCCGTGCTTTACTACGCGGACGCCGCGATAACGGCGACGGCTCAGGCTTTGCTCGTTGGCGCATGGTACGGCGTGGATGACATGGAGGATATTTAGTTAAATTTGGCATAAAATACGCGGATAATGGCTCTGCACAGTTTAAATTTGACCTGCCCAGTGGCGATGAAATTTGGCAAATTCGAGTTAATTTTAGCTCCGATCGACTTTGTTAAATTTGCCATAGCGCCGCTTGCAAATTTATTTCCGCAAAGCAGGCAAGCGCCGATTTTACCGCCGTTCGTATCAAAAAGACGCGGGTTTTGCCGCCTGCGTATAAATTTAACAGCCGAGTCAAATTTGACTTATTTTAGGCAAATTTTCGCGAGCTCATTTTCCCGCATCGCACGTCAAATTTAACCCAAGCTCGCCCTACCCGTTCATCTTAGATAGCTTCTCGTTTTTGAGATTTGCCTCCATCTGGCGTATCTCCTCCTCGCCGCTCCTTACGATACCTTCGTCGCACTCGAAGTTTTTGGCGTCTATTTTTTTCGGGTATTCGACGTTTGCTAGGATGTATCTAAAAAGGTTTATGCGAGCCTGTTTTTTGCTATCTGAAACGATGATGGTCCACGGACAAAACGGCGTGTTGGAGGCTAGCAGCATCGAGTATTTGGCGATGGTATACTGATCCCAGAGCTCCTGGCTTTTTTCATCCACTGGGGAGATTTTAAACTGCTTTAGCGGGTCGGTTAGGCGCTCTTTGAAGCGCTTTTTTTGCTCCTCTTTTGAGACCGAGAGATAAAATTTAAAGAAAATGATGCCCGAGTTTTTGATCATCTCCTCAAATTTAGGCACCTCGCGCAAAAACTCCTTGTGCTCCTCCTGCGTGCAAAAACCCATCACCGGCTCGACGCCCGCGCGGTTGTACCACGAACGGTCAAATATAACGATCTCGCCGGCGCTTGGCAAATGTGCGACGTAACGCTGGAAATACCACTGCGAACGCTCGACGTCGCTTGGCTTTTCAAGCGCCACGATACGGCATCCGCGCGGATTTAGGTGCTCGGTTAGGCGCTTTATCGAGCCGCCCTTGCCCGCCGCGTCGCGCCCCTCGATGATGATGAGTACGCGCAGACCCTGCTCTTTTACGTGATTTTGAAATTTTAAAAGCTCTATTTGTAGTTTTCGTAGCTCGTGCTCGTAGTCGAATTTCACGCTATCCGTGCTGTTTTTACTCACTCTAAACCTCCTTTTGGTATTTTTAAAATGTTACTATCAAATAATTAAAATTTAGCTAAAATACGCCTCTTAATTTAACATTTAACGCTGACTTTATGGGAGCTTGTGTAAAATACGACAAAAATTTCAAGGAATATTATGATTTTTAGGATGATTTTTGCGGCGATTCTGACTTGCTGCGCTATGTTTGCCGAACCGCTTTCGGTCAAAGAAGCCTTCGGTCTCACCGCACACGCCGACGAGCAAAACGTCGAGTTTAGATTTGCCCCCGCGCCAAATATCCACGTCTACAAAGACAGCCTAGCAGCGAGCCTGGGCGATAAAATTTTAAACTCGCATCTAAACTTCCCAAAAGGCGAAATTTACGACGAACGCGAGGTTTATACGGATAAATTTAGCCTTTTCGTGCCGATAAATTTGCTAAAAGGGCTTAGCGGCGGCGAAAATTTCACTCTAAAGCTCGAATACCAAGGCTGCGCCAAAGACGGCATCTGCTACCAACCGCAAG
>NZ_CALHXD010000322.1 GCF_938040115.1 uncultured Campylobacter sp.
AGTTTGGCGTGCGCATCGAGGACGTCGTGGTCGTACGCGAAAACGGGGCTGAAATTTTATGAGGGTAGCGGGGGCGAGACGCTTTGATAAATGCCTCTTTTTCCCAAAGGTTTTTGATTTTAGACCGGGCTTTAAAAATAGCGTTATTTTGGGGCTGGGCGGTAATATCGGCGACGTAAAAAAGCGCTTTAATGGGTTGCATTTTAAGCTCAGCCGAGACACCAGGTTTCACGTCGTAGAAAACTCGGCGCTCCTCATAAACGAGGCGTTTGGGTTTAAAGAGCAGGCTGATTTTATAAATGCCGTAATGCTTGTGCAAACGAGCCTTGCCGCGAGGCAAATTTTAAAAATAACGGCAAATTTAGAAAGGCGTTTTGGACGCGTGAGAAGCTTTAAAAACGCGCCCAGGACGCTTGATATAGACATTTTGTATTTTAGCGGACGAAACAGAAACGACGCGCGGCTTATATTGCCCCATCCTGGCGCGCAAAGCAGGGCTAGCGTGATTTTGCCGCTTGGGACGATGAGGCGCGTTAGCAAAAGCGGAGTGAAATTTTAAAATTTAGCGGCCGCAAAGCCTAAATTTGAAGCGGGAACGGAAAATGCATAGCCTTTGCCGCGACGATTTGGGCTAAAGGCAGCTAAATTTAGCGAGAAACGAAGGAGAAGATTTGGCGACGAAGTTTTATACGTTTACCGGCGAGAGCAGTATGGAAGCGCTAAAAAAGGCGCAAGCTCAGTGCGGCGAGAGGGCGATCTTGGTAACGACGAAGCAAATTCAGCCAAAGACGATAAACAAAAAGCCGCTTTATGAAATTTTGGTCAGCGTCGAAGAGGACGCGAGCGAGCAGAAAAAAAATCAGCCACAAAAGCAAAATTTAAAGGGCTACGAGGAGTTTTTGCGCGCTCAGGCAGCAAAAGAGGAAAGGCCGCAAAAGATTATTTTAGACGAGCGCGAGCTTTTTGAAGTCGAAGCTCAAAGCGCTTTAGCTGCGGCAAATTTTAGCCAAAACTCCACGAGCTCAGCCTCGCAAAATCAAAACTACAAAACCGTTCAAAATAGCGGCGAGGACATACTCCTAAACATCTCAAAAGCCGCAAAAGAGATAAGCCAAATAGCAAATATCGAAACTATGCCTAGTCGCCAAGATCAAAACTACGATAAAAAGATAGACGACGTCGCAAGGCAAGTAAGTATGCTAAGCGAAAAAGTAAATATGATAGCCGATATGTTCTGGGAGGAGCGAGCGGGTGCTAGAAACAACCTAAGCATACCGCCCGAGTTTGCCAGCATCTACAAAGATGCCAAAAATAGCGGCATGAAAGAAGAGCACCTAGAGCAAATAATGAAAATAACCGTGGAAAATATGTCGCCTCAGATGAAGGCTAATCCGACTGCGGTTAGGAGATATTTTAGCTCGCTGCTTAGAAAGATGCTGCCGTGCAGGAGCGAAGAGGACGATAGAAAACAAAAGATAATGATGCTGGTTGGGCCGACCGGAGTTGGTAAAACTACGACTCTAGCTAAACTTGCTGCAAGATTTGCGTATGGAGACGGTAAGCGTGCAAAAACGGGCATCATCACGCTTGATACCTACCGTATCGGGGCGGTCGAGCAGCTGTTTCAATACGCAAAGATGATGAAGCTACCGATCCTTGACGTTATCGAAGTTGATGATTTTAAAAACGCACTAAAGCAACTAAATCACTGCGAGGTTATCCTCATAGACACCACGGGCAGCTCGCAGTACGATAAAGAAAAACTGTCAAGGCTAGAAAAGTTTATAAAAAGTACGGATACGCATATAGACGTGCATCTGGTGCTATCGGCCGGGGCAAAGATCGAAGATATGCTTGAAATTTACAACGGTTTTAGCTTTCTTGACATCGATACCCTGATTATCACCAAATTTGACGAAACCAAAATTTTCGGTAACGTATTTTCGCTAGTTTACGAGACGAACAAGCCGGTTAGTTTTTTTTCCGTCGGACAGGAAGTACCGGACGATATCTTGGTGGCAAAGAGCGAATTTTTAGTAAGCTGCGTATTAGAGGGATTTAGCAAGGAACATAATGAGTAATCAGGCCGAGAAACTAAAAGGCATAGTGGCCGCCCAAGCCAAAGCAAAAACTACGTATTTTATCGCTGTAACTAGCGGAAAGGGCGGAGTAGGTAAAAGCACCATAAGCGCAAATTTGGCTAACGTCTTGGCCAAAAGCGGGTATAGAGTCGCTCTTTTTGACGCGGATATCGGGCTAGCGAATTTAGACGTCATCTTAAACGTGCGCGTTAATAAAAATTTGCTTCACGTGCTAAAAGGCGAATGTTCCTTAAAAGATATTTTGATCGAGATAAAGCCGAATTTGACGCTGATTCCCGGTGAAAGCGGCGAGGAGATATTAAAATTTAACAATCAATTTTTGTGCGAGCAGTTTTTTGCCGAGTCGGCGAACCTTGACGGGCTTGATTTTATCATCATCGACACGGGCGCGGGTATAGGCGGAAACACGCGGCTATTTTTAGAGGCCGCAGACGAGGTCGTGGTGGTTACTATGCCCGACCCCGCAGCGATAACGGACGCCTATGCCGTTATAAAAATCACCTCAAAAGATAAAGACAATCTTTTGATGGTTTTTAATATGGTAAAAAACGAAAAAGAGGCGATGAGGATATTTGAGCATATTCAAAAAGTGGCCAAGGCAAATATCGAAAATCCGCTAAATTTGGAGTTTTTAGGCGCTATTAGCGAGGATAAAAGCGTCTCAAAGAGCATAAAACAGCGTACGCTTTTTACCGACGATAGCGAATTTTGTCTGCCGAGCTTAGAGTTAAATCAGATAGCTCAAAGGCTTATTTCGAGATTGGAACAAAAAGTGCTTAAAGATGGTCAAGTCAATAGCTTTAGCGCCTTTTTTAGGCGCATGATTGAGCAATTTTAAATTTAGGATTTAGTTTTGAAAGCGGAAAATTTTATAGCATTTTTTACTGTTTGCGGATTTTTTACGGGAGTCGTTTTTTCGGCGTTAAAGTTAAGCGACCCGATACAGATGTTGCTTTATACTTTCGTGATTACGTTTTTCTTTTATCTCGTGATTCACGTTATCATAATGAACTATATCGACGTAAGACTATCTCTTAAAAAGAGATTTGATAAAGAGCAATACGAGCAAACAGCTGATTATCTTATCGGCGAACTAGCTCTTAGAGAAAAGCGTATAGATAATATATTAAGTAAGCTAGCTAGCGAAAATATCCTAATAAAACAAGCGCTAGGCAAAAATGGCGAAAGAAATGCAAAAGCCGCATAATCCTTATGCCTCAAATTTAAAAAAAGAACAAGACGAGGTCGTGCTAGCCTACACGCCCGCTCTTCGCGCGATGGCTTTTAGGCTAAAGGAACGCCTGCCCGCTCATATCGACGTTAGCGACCTGATCGGTGCTGGGCTGGAGGAGATGGTAAAGCTCTCTAGAAAATACGACAAAGAGCAAAACGACTCGTTTTGGGGCTACGCGCAAAAGCGAGTTTACGGCGCGATGCTTGATTTTTTACGCGGGCTTGACGTGGTTAGCCGCTCGGACCGTACTTTGGTAAAGTCTATCGAGGCTTTAGTGAATGAGTATTTTAATAAATTTGAGTGCGAACCCGACGATGCGTATATCGCAGGCAAGCTTGGTATCGACGTAGAAAAAGTAAGCGAAGCAAGAAACGTGAGCGCCGTCGTCGCCGTCCTAAACATCGACGATCAAATGGAGCTAATGAGCGAGGAGAATACGCTAGAACGGGTCGAAAAAGAGGATTTGATAGAAAAGATAACTCAAATTTTAAACGAATTTGAGGAGCGCGATCAGCTCATCGTACAGCTTTATTATTACGAAGAGCTGAGTTTAAAGGAGATCAGCGAAATTTTGCAGATTACCGAGAGTAGGATCTCGCAGATCCATAAGCGTTTGATGGAAAAAATAAGAAAAAAGCTTGAGGGTAAATAATGGCGGACATTTTAAGTCAAGAAGAGATAGACGCGCTACTAGAAGTCGTGGACGACGACGATGCTAGCGAATCTATCGGCGAAAAATCAAAAAAAGAAGAACAGCAGCAGGTAATAATTTACGATTTTAAACGCCCAAACCGCGTGAGTAAAGAGCAGCTGCGCGCGATAAAGGGCATACACGACAAGCTTGCGAGAAATTTGGCTTCTCAAATTTCAAGCGTTATGAGAAGTATCGTGGAGATCCGCCTGCATAGCGTCGATCAGATGACGTACGGCGAGTTTTTGATGAGTTTGCCAAGTCCCACTAGCTTTAACGTCTTTTCGATCAAGCCGCTTGACGGCAACTGCGTTTTGGAGATAAACCCAAGCATCGCGTTTCCGATGATAGATCGCTTGCTAGGCGGTAACGGTGAGGGCTTTGAGACCAGCAGGGAGCTAACTGATATCGAGGTAAATTTGCTCGATGCGATCCTAAGGATGATGATGCAGCGCCTAAAAGAGAGCTGGTCGATGATCACCGATATGTACCCAAACGTCGAGGCTAAAGAAAGTAGCCCAAACGTCGTGCAAATCGTAAGCCAAAACGAGATCGTGATAATGGTCGTCATGGAGATCATTGTAGGCAACTCAAGCGGCATGATAAATATCTGCTATCCGGTCATCTACCTAGAGCCGATCTTAAGCCGCCTAGCTAACCGCGATATAATGCTAGGCGAAACGAGCGCGAAAAAGAGCCGAAACAAAGAGCTAAAAACGCTGATCGGGCGCGCCGAGGTGCTATATGAGGCGATACTAGGTAAAAGCATAGTTAGCGTAAACGAGTTTTTAAATTTAAAAGAGGGCGACATACTGCGCCTTGACCGCTCGGCAAACGACAAAGCTATCGTAACGATCGATAAAAAAGAGGTGTTTTTGGCTGAGGTCGGGCTGCATAGATTTAGAAAATCTATCCGCATAGAAGAGCTAATCAGAAGCGACAAAGACGAGATCAAAAATATCCTCGAGCAGTACGAAGAAGAACGTAGAGCAAAACTCATGAGCACAGAGCACGAGGATGAGTACGAAGACGATGATATATTAGGCGAGGATGAAAACAATGAATGATTTTTTTAAAATTTTCGTAAACGAGGTAAAGGCTACGGTCGAAGGGCTAACTGGTAGGACGCCTGAAATAGGCGAGAGAAACGAATACGACGCTCCTAAGCAAGAAGGCATAAAACCGCCTCTAGCCGTTGCAAACATAGCCGTTAGCGGCGATACGACGGCAAAGATGATACTAGTAGCCACGCCGGTACTGATGAGCGCGATCGGCGAGTGGATGCTCGGAGAAGAAGAGATCTCGCGCAACGAAAATCTAAGCGAGGACGAGCTGGATGCCGCTAAAGAGGTGTTTTCAAATATCATGGGCGCATTTTCTACGAGCCTTGGCGCGCAAAAAGGCATGCCGAAGCTAAATTTCGAGGTCGCGAAAGTAAATTTCCTCGACGAGAGCGCAAATTTTGATTTGAACGCGTTTGAAAAAATATACGTCTATTCCGTTAAAATCGGAGACGTCAGCGAGCAAATCGCCATAGTGCTTGACTTTGCATTGGTGAAATTTTTAAATAAAGATCACAAAGAGCCCGCCCAGCAAGCAACCCCCGCAAAAGGCGATCTAAGCATCGAGGAAATGCGAAATATCGGGCTTATAATGGATGTGCGTCTGCCGCTTCACGTGCGTATCGGCTCAAAAAGAATGCTGCTAAAAGACGTGCTCACGATGGACATAGGCTCGGTCATCGAGCTAAATCAGCTCGCAAACGACCCGCTTGAGATTTTGATCAGCGACAAGGTTGTAGCTCTAGGCGAGGTCGTCATCGTGGACGGTAACTTCGGCATCCAGATCACTCAGATCGGCACGAAAAAAGAGCGCCTCGAGCAGCTACGTTAAGGGCTAAAATCGGACGAATTTCGCCTTGGGGCGCTTTTTTAAAACCAAGTTGTATTCGGCCAAATTTAGCACGAAATCGCGAGCAAATTTGGAGACCTAAATTTGCAAGCCGCCGCATTTTTAGAAACCACCGCATAAATTTGCGCTAAAGGTTAAGGCGGCGGTTTTGTGCTTTTAAAATAGGTTTGCCTTACGAGTTTGCGCCGTTTAGCGCTAAAATTGCCGGCAAATTTGAACAAAATTAAACCGCTTTGATAGCTTTGCAAATTTGAAATCTACCTAAAATTAATCTCAAATTTAATCGCGCGTCATCTATTTTTAAATCCGTTTTAGCTATCATCGCTTTTATGCTTGCGCGGTAAATTCGGTAGCGGTTTACGGCTCTAGCGCGTAAATTTAAACTAAAAAGAGAGACGATGGATGAAATCTTAAACGATCTGGCTAAATTTAGGGATTTTGCGACTTATAAAAATCCTAGCGTTACGTTTTTCGGTTCGGCCAGATTTGACGAAAACAGCAAATACTGTAAAATGGCCTTTAGTCTCGCAAAAGAGCTTGCCGACGGCGGTTTTGCCGTCGTTAGCGGCGGCGGGCCTGGCGTGATGGAGGCCGCAAACAAAGGAGCGTACGAGAGCGGCAAAAGTCCGTCGATAGGCCTAAATATCGTGCTTCCGTTTGAGCAAGTGACGAATAAATACGCCACTAGCAACTTCGTTTTTTCAAATTTATCCGCTCGCAAATTTGCCCTTATCGAGCGCTCGAGTGCGTTTTTGGTGTTTCCGGGCGGCTTTGGGACGCTTGACGAGCTGTTTGAGATCCTAGTGCTCGCGCAAATCGGCGCCAAAAAAGCTAAAATTTTCCTCATCGGAAGCGAGTTTTGGAGCAAGCTCGATGATTTCATCAAAACCACGCTGATACGCGAAAAAGCCGTCAGCGAGGAGGATCTGTCGCTTTATACGATCAGCGATGATCTAGATACTGTGCGGAACGAGATTTTGGGGATATTAAACTAAATTAGCGTGCTAAAATTTTACGAATTTTGAGGATTTGGCGATGTTTGATAGGATGCGAGATAGGATCGCTTTTGCGCTGATTTGCCTCGTTTTTATCGCTATTTGCGGCTATTTTGCCGTCAAATTTGACGGCGTACAAAATAAAGATAGAAATCTAAAAGACGGTGAAACTCAAGCCATAGCCGTAAGCAGGCTTTGACGGCTATTTAAATTTGTTCTGCAAATTTGCTGGGTGCTTATATCTGGCGTTCGGCGTTAAATTTTGATTTTTGCAAATTTGTTTGCGCGGTTTGGTTTGTGTTTTTAAGCGGATTTGCCGATATGCTTGCCTTTTGCGTCAAATTCGGTAAATTTAACCGCGTCATCGCCGTTTGCAAATCCTGCATTGCCGTCTTGGCGGGTAAAATTCAGAGCCGAGCAAGGCGCGAAAGCTAAATGCACGCTTAGCTCGCTATCCTTGGCTCGCAAATTTATAGCGCATTAAGCTAATTTTTATATAATCGCACCGAATTTATACGAATTTGCCTTATTGTGGGGCTAGGGCGAGATTTGTAAATTTTAAAGCTGAATTTAAAATACAAAACTTTAGGGTGCGGTATTTTTAGATGATTTTTGCGGCTGTGCGGTAAATTTTCGGCGTAGATAGAACATATAGTTCATCAAGCCGAAAATTTACAAACTCCGTAAAAAGCGCTAAAAAGACAAGCCCTCACAATAGGAAGAAAAATGAAAATACTAATGGCCATGAGCGGCGGCGTCGACTCCACCATGAGCGCCAAAATGCTGCTAGAAGCGGGTCACGAGGTCGTGGGCTGCTATATGAAGCTACACAAAAAGCCCGGATATCATGAAAAAAATATCGATAAAGTCGCCCGTGCGTGCGGGTATCTGGGTATCACTTATCACGTGCTTGATTTGCAAGAACAATTTGACAGATACGTCTATACGCCGTTTGTTAGCTCCTATAAAGAAGGCAAGACGCCAAATCCCTGCGCGCTTTGTAACCACTTTATAAAATTTGGCGAACTACTAAAATTTGCCAAAAGTATCGGCTGCGAAAAGCTTGCTACAGGCCACTATATCCGCGTTCAAGACGGCTTTATCAGAGTCGCCGCCGATCCTAGCAAAGACCAGAGCTACTTCGTAGCGCAGGTGCCAAAGGAGATAATCGCCGATATGATTTTCCCGCTCGGGGATAAATTTAAAAAGGACATAAAAGAGCTGGCAAAATCCTTGCCGAACTTTCGCGAATACGGCGAGCAGGCCGAGAGCAGCGAGATCTGCTTCGTCGAGGATACCTATATCGAGGTGCTAAACAAGCACTATGAGACGGATCTGCCCGGCGACGTGGTCGATAGCTCTGGACGCGTGATCGGGCGGCACAACGGCTACATGCACTACACGATCGGCAAGAGGCGCGGATTTGAGGTATTTGGGGCGCACGAGCCGCATTTCGTGCTCGCTATCGACGCGGCAAATAACCGCATCGTCGTGGGACCAAAAGAGGAGCTTGAGCGCGGCAAGATCGCGGTAAATAGCCTAAATTTATTCGTGGACGAGAGCGAGTTTGACTGCGACGTCAAGGTTCGCTACCGCAGTATCGGGCTAAACGCGCACGTAAAGGTGCTAGAGGGCGGCACCGCCGAGGTCGAGCTAAAACAGAGCGCATTTGGCGTGGCTAGCGGGCAGCTGGCGGTATTTTACAGAGGCGAGCTGGTTATCGGCAGCGGATTTATCCTGTAAATTTTATCTTGAATTTGATCGCTTCGGGCGGTCGAATTTGACTCTCTTGCCGAGGCGTTTGCGGTAGCGGCGTTTCGGCGAAATCTACAAATTTAACTTCAAATTTTACTGTTTGGCGACATTTTTTATGCACTTAAATTTATAAATAATCGAGTTTTAGGAGCCCAGTACTCACGATCTAAATTTGCCTTTTTTAAAATCGGAAATCGCTTTGCGTATGGTTTGGTTTGTGGAAAAAGTGCTCTTATGGCCTCGTGGAGTAAAAATTAGTTTTACTGATTTATATGCTCGTTAAGAGACTAACCGCGAAAGATTATTGCTCGGTTAGTAGGTAGGCTTAAATTTACTAAAAAGAGTTACATTTAGATATGTTTGCGTAAATTTGGCTATAGAGTTGATAATCGTTAGTCGTATAGCGTAGGGAGCGGAAAAACTCCGCCCCACTTAAGATTACGCGTTAGTTATCTGGATATAGTTTACTCCGCCCTC
>NZ_CALHXD010000323.1 GCF_938040115.1 uncultured Campylobacter sp.
AAATTTAGACCAAAGCGAGATATCGCACCTGATAGATAACGAGATAAAAAAGCGGCTGCTAGCGATCCCCGGCGTGCAACAAGTAAAGCGCCTAGGCGGCGTTACGCGCGAGATTAGGGTGCTTTTAGACCCCGCCGCGCTTAGCTCGCTAAAAATAGACGCTGCTCATATCAGCAAGCAGCTCGCACAAAATAACGCCGATTTGCCCGCTGGTAGAACGGTTTTAGACGGTGCTGAAAACAGCCTGCGCGTAACGGGCGGCGCAAGGAGCGCCGAGAAGCTAGCCGACACTCCTATCTGGTTAGACGGCGGCCGAAACGTCCGTCTGGGCGACATCGCTCGCGTTGAGGACTCGCACGCTGAGCCTAGAGCGCGCTCGAGGATGGATGGGCTGGAGACGGTCGGTTTTAGCGTATCGCGCTCAAAAGGCGCCAGCGACACGGTCGTGATGCAAAAGGTCGAGGAGGAGCTGGTTAAATTTACGGCAGAACGCGCAGACGTGAAGATAGATCAGATCTACACCTCGGCAAACGAAACCAAGCAAAGCTATATCCAAACGATCTGGATGCTAGCCGAGGGTGCGATACTAACGGTGCTTGTGGTATTTATTTTCTTGCGAGACGCGCGAGCGACGCTAGTGGCGGCTATATCGCTACCGCTTTCGATTCTACCGACGTTTGCGGCGCTTTATCTGCTGGACTACACGCTAAACGGTATCACGCTACTGGCTCTCATGCTAGTTATCGGCATACTCGTAGACGACGCGATCGTGGAGATAGAAAATATCAAAAAGCACCTAGCCCTAGGCAAACGCCCCTATCAGGCCGCCATCGACGCGGCTGATGATATCGGCTTTGCAGTGGTTGCCATTACGCTAACGATAGTGGCGATATTTTTGCCAGTTAGCTTTATCGGCGGAGGCATCGGGCAGTATTTTAGGCAGTTTGGCATCACGGTTGCGGCGGCGGTTTTGGCTTCGCTTTTAGTCGCGCGCTTAGCCACTCCGCTACTAGCGGCCTATATCCTAAAGCCCGAGGCCAAAGAGGAGCGCGAAGCGGGCAAACTAAAGGCCGCCTATCTAAATTTGCTAACTTTCACGCTAGATCACCGCAAATTTACGCTCTTTTTCGGCTTTTTGCTACTGCTTGGCTCGTTTGCGCTAATTCCGCTTTTACCGACGGGATTTTTGCCTCAAAGCGACGTCGGCAGAAGCAGCGTAAATATCACGCTAGCTCCGGGTTCTACGCTAGATCAGACCGACGAGAGGCTGATAAATTTAACTCGCGTCATCAAAGAAAACCCTGCCGTTCGGTCGGTTTTTGCGATAGCCGGAGGCGGCGGCGAAACGCACAAGGGCGAGCTGCTAATCACGCTAAAACCGCACAAGCAGCGCGACGTTACGCAAAAGCGGTTTGAAGACGAGCTGCGGGCGGAGCTGGCTAAATTTAGCGATATGAGATTTGCCTTCGCTAACGACATGGCCGCGCGCGATATCTCGGTAATCCTAGCAGGCGACGACGCGAACGCGCTCTCTAAAACCGCCGCGCTGATAAAATCTCAAATGAGCGGAGTTGCGGGCGTAAAAAACGCTCAAGTAAACGAACCGCTGCAAAAGCCGGAAATCCGCATAAATTTAATCAAAAAAGAGGCCGCAAGGCTGGGCGTGAGCCATCAGACTGTTGGCGAAGCTTTGCGTATCGCTACCGTAGGCGACACGGACGCGGCGTCGGCAAAATTTGACCTGCCGGACCGTCAAGTACCTATCCGCGTTAGCCTAGAGGAGAGCGCTAGAAACGATCTTGAAGTTTTGCGTAAAATTTACGTCCAAAGCGCGACAGGGACGGCCGTGCCGCTCTCAAGCGTGGCAGAAGTTTCGTATTCGCAGGGCGCTGCTAGCATAGAGAGGTTTGATAAACGTCGTAAGATCGCTGTCGAGGCCGATTTGCAACCCGGATTTACCATAGGCGAAGTTTTGGGGCAAATTTATGCCTTACCCGCGATGCAAAATTTGCCGAAAGGCATCTCCTCGCCCGAGTACGGCGATAGTGAGTATATGAGCGAGATGTTTGAGCAGTTTAGTATCGCGCTTGGCTTTGGAGTAACGATGTTTTTGCTGGTTTTGATCGTACTTTTTCGCGATTTTTTGCAGCCTGCGACGATATTTATTGCGCTTCCACTCTCTATCGGCGGGGCGGCCGGAGGTCTGCTACTTTACGGCGGGGCGCTTGATCTATCCGCCGTCATCGGCATCTTAATGCTCATGGCTATCGTGGGTAAAAACTCTATCTTGCTCGTTGATTTCGTCATCGAAAAGTGCCTGCGCGGAAGCGACGTCAGGCAGGCTTTGCTAAGCTCTGGCGCTGAGCGTGCGCGACCTATCGTTATGACTACGATAGCTATGATCGCCGGCATGGCGCCTGCGGTGTTTGCTAGCGGCTCTGGCGCGGAGTTTCGCGCGACGATGTCGGTAGCCGTGATTTGCGGACTGGCCGTTTCTACGCTGCTTAGCCTCGTTTTCGTGCCGACGGTTTATTCTATCGTTGATGACGTGAAAAACTTCCTTGGCAGGCGGCTTTCTAAGCTCACGTCCGTAACCGAGCAAGATAAGCAAAATGCGGCAGGATGGGAAGCTCGTTAAATTTAGCGCGTAAATTTATCGCTTTTTTCCGCGCGGCGCGGTAGATTTTGATTAAAGCCCGGGTTTATTCGGCGCGGATTAAATTTGAGCCGGGTTTTACGGCCGAATTTAGCTAAATTCGCAAGCCAAAAAGCCTAAATTTACGCGGTTTAATAATACCCCAGGCACATCGTTTCGGTTAGCTTTATGCGCTTTTCAAGCGGCGCAGGCGAGAAAAACGAGCACTTTTCTATATAAATTCTGTAGTCGTAATCAAGTCCGAAATCGTCGTAAAATTTCTTTAAATTTATAAATTTTATCCCGCAAATTTCGCGTAGATCAAAAAGCGGATAGAGTTTGGAGCCGTTTTTGGCAACGAGGTGCGAGGGTGCTAGAGTCGTAAACGAGCAAAATGCCGACGTGAGCACGAGTCCGGCCAGATCGCTGCAGCGCGCGGCCGCCTCGCGAAATCGCGCAGGAATGCATTTTTTATGCAGAAAAACGATGCGCGAGTTTTCAAATTTAGCGCAGATCGCGCCGCTCCAAAACAGATACGCATTGCCCGAAATTTCGGCGTTTCGCGCAAATTCGCAGCCCAGAACGTAATCGTCTAAAAATTCGTTTGGCGCAAGGGTTATTTTCATATTTTTCGTGCCTTTTTACGGGAAATTATAGCGAAATTTGCTTTTTTGGCTGTAAATTAGGTAATATTCGCCCAAATTTTACAAAGGACGAAAATGAAAAAGGTTATCTCTACAAAAGACGCTCCGCAAGCGATCGGACCGTATTCGCAGGCGATCGAGGCAAACGGATTTTTGTTTATTTCAGGGCAGCTGGGCGTTACGCCTGACGGCAAATTTGCGGGCGAGGATGTGAGGGCTCAAGCCGAGCAATCGATGCTAAATTTAAAGGCGATTTTGGCGCAGGCGGGGCTTGGCTTTGAAAACGCGGTAAAAACGACGATTTTTCTAGCCGACATCGAGGATTTTACGGCGGTAAACGAAATCTATGCCAAATTTTTTAGCGAGCCGTATCCGGCTAGAAGTACGATAGCCGTTAAAACGCTGCCAAAAGGCGGCCTAGTCGAGATCGAGCTCATCGCGGCGACGAAGTAAAATTTAAAATCAAGGAAAAAAATGAAAAAGATTATATTTGCGCTTGCAGTCGTTTTGATTGCGGTTTTTGGAGTCGCATTTTACGGCTCGTCTAAAGCCAAAGAGTCCTACGATAGGGGCGTGACGAGGCTAACTAGCGAGACTTTGAAGCTTGGATTTTTCAATATAAAAGCAAACGCGGTAGAAAACGACTACGACAAAGGCTTATTTAGTTCGCGCGCGGTGCTAAAACTCGAGCTCACCGACGGCAACGATCCGATCAAATTTGAAGCCAAAACGACGCTAAAACACGGATTTGCCGAGCTGTTTAGCGGCTTTAAGGCTCATAGCGACGTCAAAGCGCTAACGCCCGAAGCCGCGCTATATCTAAAGAAAATTTTCGGCACGGACGAGTTTTTAAGCGTCGACGCGCTGATAAAATTTGATAAAACCCGCGACGTGACGCTAAATTTGGCCGATATCAAAACAAATGAAGATGACTCTAGCTTTGTAATCTCAAAGCCTTTTGCAAAGGCGCAAATCAAAGAAAATAAGATAAAATCCCTAGAAATCGGCGTCGGTAAAATCGGCGGCGGCGATACGGACGGCGTGGATAAGGTCGATATAGAAAACGCTTCCGTGCTCATCGAGCTTAACGACTTCAAGGGCTTTGACGATCTCATCTCGTTTATAAACATACAAACCGCCTACGAAAATATAGCTAAAATCGGGGTGAAGGCCGATAAAATGAGCTTTAACAGCACTAAGGGTTATGATTTTCCAAAATCGGTCGGCATCACGGGTATGTCGTTTCTAGCACAGATAAAGCAAAATGCAGACGCAAATCTTCTCGATACGATTACCGACGCTAGTTTGGGCGCGCTTGACGTGGATGGCAAAAAGGTTCTTACGCAGCTAAATTTGAGCCTAAACGAGAAAAACGTAAATAAAGAAGCGATGGCGATGTACGTGAGCGATCCGCAAGAGGCGACCCTTTATAAGATTTTGATGAGTAAAAACTATGTGATGGAGGTTAAAAATTTTAGCTTTAAAAACCCAAACGGAAAGGAGCTTAAATTTAACGTCGTAGCCGATGCGTCGGGTCTTGGCGCGGAAAGCAAAACGCTGCATGACGACGTAGATATCCAAACAGCGCTAAAAGCGGTCAAATTTGACGGCGAGATAAAGGTGCAAGCCGCGTCTATAACAGAGTTTTTAAGCGCGTATAAGGGGCTGATGGCCGATAGTGACTTTAGTCAGATGATGGATGGTATCAAGCCTTTTGAAGAGCGCGTAAATTCGCTTTTTGCCAAAGATGGCGAGTATATGAGCGCGAAATTTAAGCACGACGTCGGCAGCGATGATCTGCTCGTAAACGATAAAATTTCGCTCAAAGAATTTATAATGAGCCTAATGGCAAACTGATTTCGTTTTATTTTTAGCGGACGATAGCGCTAAATTTACTGATTCGTCCGCTGAATGAATTTTGTTTTTGCCTATATATTAAGGTAAATTTCTGCAAAATAAAATTTGATAGAACCACCAACAAAAAATCTCTAAAATTTTTTACACCCCTCCTTTCCTTCAGCTTCTTTTAAGCATATTGCTTGTATAATTCCAGCTCACGAATTGAGAAACCACCTTTAACTTTCACGTTAATAAAGCCTTTTCTTTTAATATCGTAAGTTTTAATTTTGAGTTAAATAAACCATTCTCTGATTTTTGAGAATCTCAAATTTGACTTTTAAATTATGTTTTTTAATTTAACACTGTTAAACTAATTAGTCAATCTTTGAAATCTAAACAAG
>NZ_CALHXD010000324.1 GCF_938040115.1 uncultured Campylobacter sp.
CGCTACCGTGATCGACGCGAAGATAGTCGGAAACAAAGGCTTTGAGATAAAAAATCTGGACTTTAAATTTAACCTGTCGAGCAGCAAACTAGCCGAAGCTAAAGAGCAGGCAACCTCTGCGAAATTTAGACAAGACATCATCGATCAAGACGTCAAAAAGCAAGGACGCATCCTGCTAAACATACTTTGCTACTATAGTATGCCGAGCAAGTAGGCATTTGCGGCGGGTAATCGCCCGCCGAATTTAGCGGAATATCGGACTTTCTTGCGTCAAATTTAGGGTACTAATATGCTTAAATTTTTAATTTTCCACAGCTACTTTAAATTTGGCATTTATCTAAAATTTGAGTTACTTTCCGAGACCCGCACCTCAAAAATGCCAATTTTTCGGTTAAATTTAGAGCCGAATCAATAACTATAAACAGAATATTTTTAGCTTGCCGTATGAAATTTAGACTCTTGTTTTATTCGCCAAATTTACCCCGCTCTCACTCCTTTGGTTTATCAAGTTTTTATGCGAATTTAAGTAAAATCAACCAAAATTTTTTAAAGGCTAAAAATGGACAAAGCTACCGTAAAAGCGCACAAAATCAGCGATCAAGAGTATGAGGAGATCCTAAAGATCCTAGGCAGAGAGCCAAATTTGCTCGAGCTTGGGATATTTTCCGCGATGTGGAGCGAGCACTGCAGCTACAAGTCGAGTAAAAAGTACCTAAACGGCTTCCCGACCAAAGCCCCGTGGGTGATCCAGGGTCCGGGCGAGAACGCGGGCGTCATCGACGTCGGAGGCGGCGTTGCGGCGGTGTTTAAGATGGAGAGCCACAACCACCCGAGCTTCATCGAGCCTTTTCAGGGCGCGGCAACGGGCGTGGGCGGGATACTGCGCGACGTATTTACGATGGGCGCGCGGGTCGTGGCGAACATGAACTCGCTGCGATTCGGCGAGGTGAGAGGCGAGAGCGAAAATGCGAAAAAACAGCGCTACCTGCTAAAAGGCGCGGTCGCGGGCATCGCTCACTACGGCAACTGCATGGGCATCCCTACTATCGGCGGCGAGACGACGTTTGATCCTATTTTTAACGGCAACATCCTAGTAAACGCATTTGCGCTCGGGCTTTGTAAGAGCGACGAGATATTTTACGGCAGAGCCGAAGGTATCGGCAATCCCGTGATCTACGTCGGCTCAAAGACCGGCCGCGACGGGCTCGGGGGCGCCGTGATGGCGAGCGATAGCTTTAACGACGCGAACAAATCCCTGCGCCCGACCGTGCAGGTAGGCGATCCGTTTGCAGAAAAGCTGCTGATGGAGGCGTGCTTGGAGCTCTTTAAAACCGACTACATCGTGGGTATCCAGGATATGGGCGCGGCGGGGCTAACGTCTAGCAGCTTTGAGATGGCAGGACGCAGCGGCAGCGGTATGAAGATGTATCTAGACCGCGTACCTATGCGCGAAACCGGCATGACGCCTTATGAGCTAATGCTGAGCGAATCTCAGGAGCGCATGCTCATCTGCGCCAAAAAAGGCTGCGAGCAAAAGATACTCGAGATATTTAAAAAATGGGATCTGGACGCCGAGATTATCGGCGAGGTAACCAATAGCGGCGTGATGGAGCTTTATTGGCACGGCGAGCTAGCGGGCGAGATACCGATAGCGCCGCTTAGCGAAGCCTCTCCGGTGCTTGACCGACCGACCGCTCGTCCGAAATACCTAGACGAAATCAAAAATTTACAAATCCCTGAAAACGTCGATAATAAAACCGCGTTTTGGAAGCTACTTGGCGAGCCTGAGGTGCTAAACAAGTCGCTGATCTACGATCAATACGACGCAAATATCCAAACAAATACGATCAAACAACCAGGGCTCCTCGGAGCTGCGGTTATCCGCGTGAAAGAAACGGGTAGGGCGATCGCGATGGCGGCGCAGTGCGACCCGCGGGCAAATTTCGTCGATCCCAAAATCGGCGCGGCTAGAGCGGTCGCGGCGGCCGGACGAAAGGTCGCGATGAGCGGAGCGACGCCTCTAGCCATCACCGACTGCCTAAACTACGGCAATCCGCAAAATCCCGAGGTTATGTGGCAGTTCGCGCAGGGCTGCGAGGGTATCAAAGAGGCTTGCCGCGAGCTAAATACGCCGGTCGTCAGCGGCAACGTGAGCCTGTATAACGACACCGAGGGCGTGAGCGTCTATCCGACGCCAGCGATCGTGACGGTGGGCGTGAACGATGACGCAAATGCGAGCCTTCCGAGCGTCTTTGCTCGCGCTGGCACGGCGATATACGTGCTTGGCGAGACGAAGGGCGAATTTGCCGCGTCGCTTTACGCTAAGGCGCTATTTGACGCGGTGGGCGGCGAGCTAGCTGCGGTGGACTACAAGAAAGAGCGTGCGCTGTGGGATCTGGTTATCGAGGCAAATAAATCGGGCGCGCTGGAGTTTGCAAACAGCGTAGGCGTAGGCGGCGTAGCGATAACGTTAGCTAAAATGGCATGCCTAAGCGGACTTGGCGCGGAGTGTAAATTTGACGTTAAAAAGTCAAATTTCATCTTTGACGAGAGCTTTTCGCGCGCGATCGTCGGCGTAAAAGACGAGGCTAAATTTGAATCTCTAGCCGCAAAACACGGCGTCAAATTTGAAAAAATCGGCGCAGTGGGCGGAGATAAATTTAGGCTAAACGATATCGAAGAAAAGCTAAGCGACGTGAGCGAGGTTTATTTTAATAAATTTGCCGCAATCATCCGCCAAGAGGACTAAAATTTGACGCCAAATTTTGGCGAGGCAGGTTTGGGCTGGCTAAATTTGAGCGGCGTAAATTTGACGCACTTGCTAAATTTGGCTCGTCTCGGCGGCGTTTGCTCAAGCATTTTAGCGCCAAATTTTGCAAGCGATATTAAAAGACCGTAAAAATTTGAATCAAAATTTGAAAGGAAAGTAGATGTCTTGGAAAGACTTTTTAAACAACAAAGAAGAAGAACAGCCGCAAAAGGAGGGCAGAGGAATGGATCAAAAAAGCGTAGCTAAGCCGCCGGTGCTATTTAGTGAGACTCAGCAGGTACTAAAGGCGGTCGAGGCCAAACTGGGCGGCACGCTCATCACCTACTACAACTCAAACGCGGGCAGCGTCTGCGGCAACGACGCGAGCGCGATGTATGAAATTTTAAAGGGCAAAAAGATAGAAAACGCGTTTTTGTTCATCAAAAGTGACGGCGGCAGCGGTATCGCAGCGCTTCGTATCATCAGCACTCTGCGAAACTACTGCAAAAACATCACCGCTCTCATTCCTGCTAACTGCGCGTCGGCTGCGACGATGATGGCGCTTGGCGCAAACGAGATTGTGATGGGTCCGCTAGCGTATCTGACCGCCGTCGATACCTCGCTAAAGCACGCGATGAGCCCGATAGATAACGGCAACGAGCGCGTTAGCGTATCGATGGACGAGCTAAACCGCGTGATAAAACTATGGAAAATGCACGAAAAAGATAATGACGAAAACCCGTATAAATCGCTATACAACTATATCCATCCGCTGGTTTTTGGCGCCGTAGACCGCGCTAGCTCGCTCTCGCTAAAGATTTGCTGCGAGCTTTTGCGCTACCATATGACCGACGAATCAAAGATCCAAAACATCTCCGAGCGCCTAAACAGCGACTATCCGGCACATGACTATCCGATACTTTTCCGCGAGGCAGAGGAGATCGGGCTGCACGTGCAAAAGATGGACAACGAGCTAAACGAGATGCTTCAGGAGCTTACGCTTCTTTACTCCGAGATGGGACAGCGCGCGTTTACCGACTACGACGAGAACAGCTACCACGACAACAACATCGCCAACATCATCGAGGCAAACGGCAAGCAGATTTATTATCAGATCGACAAAGATTGGTTCTACCGCCCCGACGAGCGCCGCTGGAACGTGATGAACGACGAGAGCTCGTGGCGTAAAAACGAGCTAGTGGGCGGCAAGCTCAAAAATACGATTTATCATTTATGGTGATATTTTGAATTTTATTTTTTGGTTTTTGATATTTTACGGGATTTATTATCTGGTCTCAAATTTCAGTCAAAATCCCGCAAATTTAGGCGGCTCACAAAAACGGGCGATGTTTGAAGAGGCGAAATTTTTAGTTAGCTTGCTTGCCAAAGTCGCCAAAAGCGACGGCAGGGTAAATGAGCTAGAAGCTCGCCTTATCAGCGAGACGCTAGACGATATCACGCTAAGGCTCGGTAACGACGCAGCTATGAGAGCGGAGCTAAAGCAGATATATAACCGCGAAAAAGAGACAGTGCATAATGCCTATTTTATCGCGCGGCAATATAAAGATCGCTTTCGTCTTAGCCAAGACGCCGCGGCTGCGAAGATATCGTTTTTGTTAAACTTAGCCTACATAGACGGCGAATTTAGCAAAAGCGAGCGCAATATCATCGAGCAGATCGCTTCTGGATTTGGGCTTGATGAGGGCATCTTTGAAGCGATACTAGCGAGGTTTGAGAAATTTTACGATCAAAGGCAGACGCGGCGAAATCCGTATGAAATGCGTACGAAAAGCCCTTACGCCGTACTTGGGCTAAAAGAGGATGCGCCGTTTGACGAGGTAAAAAAGCGCTACCGCGAACTCGTGAAAAAATATCATCCTGATATCCTTATGGGGCGCGGCGAGAGCGAGGA
>NZ_CALHXD010000325.1 GCF_938040115.1 uncultured Campylobacter sp.
ACCTTGAGCGTCCCGCTATAGGGCTTGTCCGCTACGAAATACAGGCCGTTTTTTAGGACCGGCTCGGGCTGCATTACGATTTTTGGCTCCAGAGCTTGCGCGCCCAGCGCCAAAAGCGGAAGCAGAAGCAGGAACTTTAATGCGCTTGGAAAGCTAAAATTTCGCATTAAATTTAAGCCTAAATTGAGCGAATTTTGCGCGGCTTTGCGGGTTTTCATATTTTGCTTCCTTGTGGCTCGGTTAAATTTGAAGAATTTTAAAATTTGAAGCTAAATTTTAGATAAATCCTCGCGGAGTTTGGGCTGTAGATTTGATTTTCGGCGCAGGCGGCGCGCAAGCCATGCCTGTAAGCCTCTCTCGCTGTTTAATGGAGCCGAGCGTTAAATTTCGGCGCGCTTTAACATATCTGCGACGATCGTCCACTCGTGCACGAGCCTTTCAAAGCTAAAATTTGCATTCGCTGGGCTTGTAGAGGGTAGTTTGATCGACTCTTTGCCGGTTTCGTTTAAAATTTGAGTTTTTAGATATTTTTCGCAGATTTCATGCGCCTTGCCGCCGTTTGCGAACACCTGCACGATGCGCGCTCCGCTAAAGATCGGCTCTAAATTTGCAGGCACGACGGCGGTCATTTTGGCGTCGCTCGAGCCCTTTATCTCGCAGCAGATCGCCGCGTCGTAGATGGCGATGCCGCGGGCGAGTAGGAATTTTATCTTTTCGTCCATGTTCGTAGGCGGCGGAACATTTAAAATCCCGGCCAATACTCGCCAGAAGCGATTTTGCGGATTTGCATAATAAAAGCCAAATTTACGAGAAACGACGGAGGGGAAGGAGCCGAGGATTAAAATTTTAGAGTTTTTATCAAAAATCGGTTGAAAAGGATGGGTTTGGCTCATTTTATGCCTTTGAAATTAATTCATATTCCCCATCATCTAAACCGTTCATATTATTTACATATTTTACAAGAACTAATCTTTTTTATCAGAATTATTTGAAATCTTATCATTAATCATCTTTTTTGCATTCATTGCAATATCGGTGATTTTCTTATTGGAGTCACTTAAAATCTCTTGTATCTTTGCCGAATCGTCCTTTTTAAATATTTTTAAATTTTCGCTAAAATCCTCATCGTTAATATCAAAATAAGCCACTGACTCAAAAGACAACTTTGAAGCTATTAAAACTTGAGGAAAAGCATTTTTATAGGCATTATAACTTTTAACCTCAGCATTATAGTTCTCGCGTCTATTTAAAAGCTCGCCTTCGATTTTTTCCAATTGCGACATTAGCATTTGGTATGTTTCATTGGCTTTTAGCTCTGGAAAAGCCTGCGCCAAAGCAGCTACTTTTGCGACTCCGTTTCCAGAAATACCAAGTTGCACCATTTGCTCGCCGTTTGCGTAATCTTTAGCTATGTCTATAATTTGATTTGAAAGGTCTAGGCGTTTTTTAAGCGTAGCTTGGATGTTTGCAAAGCTTTCTCTTATATTTTGCATCATTGACTGCAATTTATTATATATTTTAATAATATAAGCCGCCAAAGCAACCACAACAACGATTATAGTGATAAACATTTTACTCCTTTTTTTAATTGCATTAGAATGCGCGATTATTGCTTATTGAGACTTAAATTTACTTAAAAATTACCTGGCTAAAAATTTAAGTAAGCGTTTATCTGGAAACCAAATATAACCTTACAAACAACACCGCGCAAATTTAACCGCCCGAACGAGCGGCCAATTTACAGATATTTTCTCTCGCCCGTCAAATTTGGACGAGAGAAATTTGCACCCTACTCGGCGCTTTGGGCAGCTTCCGCGCTAGTCTCGACCTCATCGCTAAAATCAGCCAAGCTTAGGCGTTTTAGCTGGCGGTAGCGTCTTTGCGCGTCGGCCTTGTTTTTAGCCAGCAGCTCGTCCGCGTGCTGCGGGTTAGTTTTCTTAAGCGAGTTGTAACGAACCTCGTTTAGCAAAAACTCCTCGTAAAGCGACCAGTCCGGCTCTTTTGAGGTCATTTTGAGCGGATTTTTGCCCTCTTTGATTAGGCGCGGATCGTAGACGTAGGTCGGCCAGTAGCCGCACTTAGTCGCTAACTCGCCTTGATCGCCGGAGTAGGCCATGCCGCCTTTTATACCGTGCGCGATACACGGCGAATACGCGATCACGAGGCTAGGTCCATCGTAGGCCTCGGCTGCGGCGATGGCTTTTATCGTGTTTGCTTGGCTCGCGTTTGAGTTGATCTGCGCGACGAAGATATTTCCGTAGGTCATCGCGATGTAGCCTAGATCTTTTTTCTGCATCGGCTTGCCGCTAGCGGTAAACTGCGCTATGGAGCCCGCGCGGCTGGATTTTGAGCTTTGGCCGCCGGTGTTTGAGTAGACCTCGGTGTCAAGTACGAGCACGTTTACGTTCTCGCCGCTAGCTAGCACGTGATCAAGCCCGCCAAAGCCGATGTCGTAGGCCCAGCCGTCGCCGCCGATGATCCACTGGGATTTTTTGACGAGATATCTTTTTAGCTCTAAAATTTCTTTTACGCCCTCTACGCTTAAATTTTGCTCCAAAAGAGGGGTCAAAATTTTAGCGATTTGCGTCGTTTTCTCACCGTCGTTTTTATGCGTTATCCAGTCGGAGTATAGCGCGGCTAGGGCATTTGGCGCGGCGTCTTTGGTGCGTAGCATGACGTCTTCGATACGGTGGCGCAGCGTCTCTACCGCGACGTTCATACCCATGCCAAACTCCGCGTTATCCTCAAACAGCGAATTTGCCCACGCTACACCCTTGCCCTCTTTGTTTGTCGTATAAGGCGTCGAAGGCGCGCTGCCGCCGTAGATCGAGCTACAACCGGTGGCGTTTGCCACAATCATACGGTCGCCGAATAGTCTCGTAACAAGCCCGATATAAGGCGTCTCGCCGCATCCCGGGCACGCGCCGTGAAACTCAAACAGCGGCTGCGCAAAGCCCACGCCCTTGACGCTATCTTTGCTCATCAGGTCGTCTTTGTAGGTTACTTTTTTAAATAAATAATCGGCATTTTCCTGCTCGTTTTTATCCATCTCCTCTGCTAGAGGCACCATGACAAGCGATTTTTCCTTGCTCGGGCAGTTTTGAGCGCACAGTTCGCAGCCCGTGCAGTCAAGCGGGCTAACTTGGATTTTATATTTTAGCCCTTTTACATCTTTGCCTTTGGCGTCTAGGACGTGATCTTGCACGGTTTGCGGAGCGGCGGCGAGCTCGTTTTCATCGATAAGAAACGGCCTGATCACCGCGTGCGGGCAGACGAAGGCGCACTGGTTACATTGGATACAATTTTCCTCGATCCACTTAGGCACCATCACGCCGATACCGCGTTTTTCGTAGGCCGTGGTGCCTGACTTAAAGTGTCCGTCCTCAAAGCCCACAAACGCCGAAACAGGCAAGCTATCTCCCCTAGCGGCGTTGATAGGCTTAACGATTTTTTCTATAAATTCATCGCCGACGTATTTTTCCTCCGCGCTCGCGTCATCCGTCAAATTTAGCCAGCTAGGATCG
>NZ_CALHXD010000326.1 GCF_938040115.1 uncultured Campylobacter sp.
ACGATCTAAGCTCGCTAAGGATGATAACTTACGGCACGGAGACGATGCCGGAGGGGCTTTTAAATAGGCTAAAATCGGCGTTTGCCAAAGTTAAATTTTTGCAGACTTTCGGCACCAGCGAGACCGGCATCGCGGCTACGTCGTCAAAATCGTCCGATTCTACCTTTATGAAAATAGACGATGAAAATTTGGAGTATAAAATCGTAGACGGCGAGCTGTGGCTAAAAAGCAAAACGCGAATTTTAGGCTATCTAAATGCGGAAATGGATAGCTTTACCGATGACGGCTGGTTTAAAACGGGCGACTTAGCGCAGCAAAGCGAGGACGGCTTTATAAAAATCATCGGTAGAAGCAAAGAGATCATAAATGTGGGCGGACAAAAGGTGCTTCCGTGCGAGGTGGAGTCGGTGCTGCTTGAGATGAAAGAGATACAAGACTGCCTAGTTTACGCGGAAAAAAACGCTATCACGAATCAAAGCGTCTGCTGCGACGTAGTTTTAAAGCCGGGCGTCGATGCGAACGGTATCAAAATTTTAGTTAGAAAATTTTGCAAAGATAAACTAGATAGTTTTAAAATCCCCGTTAAAGTAAACGTCGTGCAAAAGACCGAATTTACACAAAGATTTAAGAAAATAAGAACGAAAAGCTAAGCAAATTTGGCGTTTGCCTAGCTAGAATTTTAAACGACGCAGCGCTGCCAGGCTAAATTTACTTCGCTTCGGGCAAGGCGTAAATCACCGTTTCTTCCTGCGTGCATTCGTAGTGGCGCATAAAAAGCTTGCAGTCCGGTATCCATAGCTTTAAAAGCAGCGGTATATCCCATAAGTCGCTAAATTTATGATAAATGCAAATGGCAAGCTTTGGTTTATGGCTTATTATATCATCCATCGCGCCTAGCAACGCGTACGTTTCAAACGTCTGCACGTCCATTTTGATAAAGGTCGGGATATGGTTTATAGCGTCGCTAATCGCGGCTACGTCGATCTTTTGCTCCGAAATTTCGGCGCTTAAAGTCGCTCCCAAACCCTCGCCTTGCATATAAAAAGTCGCATTTTCGTGATGGACGCCGGCCTTTATCGGGGTGATTTTTTCTTTTATTTCTTGCGGCAGTTTGCTTACGAATTCGCTTAAAATTTTAAAATTTCGCTCGTCGGGCTCAAAGCTATAAATATGCT
>NZ_CALHXD010000327.1 GCF_938040115.1 uncultured Campylobacter sp.
TAGCGCTTACGGGCGTGTTAGTCGGCATGCACCTTAAGCTTTATGCCGTAATCTTTGCGGGAACTCCAAGAGATCAGAAAATTTGGGAAAATGCAAAAGAAAGCCCGATATTTATGGTGCTTGGCATGATCGTGCTAATGATCGGCTGTATAGGCTTTGGTATCGGAGCTAACGTAGTCGTCGGCTACATCCAAACGGCCGTAAATTCCATAGGCGGCGCAGGCGGTTACGTAGCTAGCCACGGTATAAATTTGACCTCAAATTTAGGCAGCGTGGTTTCCACTCCGCTTATAGCCATCATCTTGTGTTCTACTATGGTTTTGCCTTTTGCAATCTTAGCCGTGATGAAAGCAAACCGCGAGAAACCTCGCGAGACCGATCCTTGGGCTTGCGGATTTAAGTACAGCTCTCGCATGCAAATGACGGGCGGTCCTTTCACCGGCGATCTAAGACGCATAATGAACTGGCTGTTTAAAGGCGAGAGAAAAGTCGTGACTAAAGGCTATTTTAACCCGGTCGAGTATCACAACCATCCAAAAGATATCTGGTGGGGGCTATTTTACGAGCCGGTGATTAAATTTACCGAAAAGGTCGCTGAAAAAATAGGCATAATGCAAAGCGGCTACACCAACGTTTACGCGCTATATATCCTCATATATCTTTGCGCGATACTAGCGGTTAGCTACTTTTTGATATAGGGGGCGTGAGATGGAAATTTTACAGACTATACTTTTGATGATATTTCAAGTAGTCGTCATCGTCTTGGTTGCGCCCTTGTTTGACGGTATGGCTAGGAAACTAAGAGCCAAACTGCAATCAAAACAAGGTAGCGATTTTTTCCAGACGTATCGCGACATCATAAAGCTTTTTAGACGCGGTAGAACCGTGCCTGCATGCTCTCACTGGGTATTTAGGCAGGCTCCGTTTTTCTTGTTTGCTACTTCGGCGGCGATACTAGCGGCTATTCCTATTACTTATAGTAAAAGCACGATTTTTGGAGCATACTCCGATATTTTCGTGATTCTTTACCTAGGCGCGCTACTTCGCTTTGTTTTCGGCGCTGCGTCTATGGATAGCGGCAACCCGTTTGCGGCTACCGGCGGCGGACGCGAGCAGATGCTAGCCGTCTACGTAGAGCCTGTTATGATAATGTGCCTAATCGTCGTTATGCTTGCAGCCGGAACGTCAAATTTAGTAGAAATCCAATCAATGGTAAAAAGCGGACAGATCGGATATCAGATCCCAAGCTTTGCGGTTGCTTCGATCGCGTTTTTGTGGTGCATATACGTTGAAACCGGCAGAAAGCCTTTTGACCTCGCAGAAGCCGAGCAAGAGTTGCAAGAAGGCTTGCTAGGCGAATACGCCGGCTCTGACCTAGGCCTAGTTCAAGCTTCGCTTATCTTAAAACAATTTGCGATGATCGGGCTTTTCCTTTCGATTTTCGAGCCGTGGAATTTTAGCAATCCTTTCCTTGCCGTTATAATTTTCGTTTTAAAGGCGGGAGTGTTTTACGTAGCGGCCGTGTTTATAGATAACTTCGGACCTAGGTTCCAGATGACTTCGTCCTTGCGTAAAAACGCGGTAGCCGCTCTAGCCATATCTTTCGTGGCTTTGACGCTTTACGTCGTGGGGGTGTGAGATGAATATTTTAGATACTTTGGCTATCTGTATGATGGTAACGTCTTTGGCGGTTTTCGGGCTAAGAAGCCTAAAACTATCCGTCATAGTTTATGGAGTTCAGACGCTGCTATTAGTCGGGATATTTTTTGCGTTGTCGTCTAAATTTAACGCCGAGCAACTATCTACGTGGGCGGTCGTGGCGTTTTTTACGAAGGTTTTATTCGTGCCTGCGATCTTGCTTTGGCTTATTAAAAATCTTGGCGTCGTGCACGAAGACGAGCCTGTAGGCGGCTTTTTCGTTAGCCCCGTTATAGCGATGGGTTTTAGTTTGGCTTTGGCGATGAGTATTAATCCGATATTTTTGGAGTTTTCGCTTATTAAAGAAGAGATAATGCTACTAGCCGCGGTTTGCGTGTTTATGATGGGGGTTTTTGGCTTTATGCTTAGAAACTCGTTTATCAAGCAAATTTTAGCCTATTGCCTTTTTGAAAACGGCATACATCTAAGCCTAGCGCTCATGGCTTACAACTCAAACGAGCTTGTCGAGCTTGGAATTTTAACCGACGCGATTTTTGCGGTTATCATTATGAGCGTTTTAGCGATTAGATTTTATAAAGCATACGGCAGCCTTGACACGTCTAAGGCTACGAATTTAAGGGGATAGAGATGGATAGTTTAACTTTGATATTAATTTTACCGCTTCTTGGAGCGATACTGCTATTTTTCTCTCCGAAAAATTACGCTTTTTTGAGTTTGCTTCACGTAGCAGTTAGCGCGGTTACGTCTTTAGCCTTGCTATTTAACGTAAGCAAGGTTTTAACCGGCGGTACGTTTTATGCGCACGATAAATTTTTGTTTCTAGACAGCCTTGGCTGCGTATTTTTGATACTTATCGCGGTTACCGGCTTACTCGTAAATTTATACGCGACCCACTATATGAGATGGGAGCTTGAAGAGGGACATATAAATTTAAGCGCGCTTAAGAAATACTACGCGCTTAGCCACGTGTTTATCTTTACGATGAGCTTAAGCGTCATCTGTAACAACGTCGCGTTTATGTGGGCTGCAATCGAGGCTACTACGCTTTCATCAGTGTTTCTAGTAGCGATCTTAAAAGATCAAAAATCAACCGAGAGCGGCTATAAATACATAGTCCTTTGCTCTATCGGCCTAGCGTTCGCGCTTTATGCGACCGTGCTTCTTTACTCTGCGACCTTTGCGGAGATAAAAGACGGCGAGGCAGCGATGCTATGGACCGGCATAATGGCAAATGCTAAAAATTTAAACCATGACGTTGCAAAGCTAATCTTTGTCTTTGCGCTTATCGGATTTGGCACCAAAGCCGGCCTTGCTCCTACTCACACCTGGCTTCCCGACGTTCACGCCCAAGGCCCAGCCCCGATTTCGGCTCTACTTTCAGGCGTTTTGCTAAAGTGCGCGATGCTAGCTTTATTTAGATACTACGCTATCGCGGCTCAAGCTACCGGTATGGAGTTTGTTCAAAGCGTGATGATAGTTTCCGGTCTTATTACGCTATTTGTGGGCGGAATTTTCCTAATCAGACAACACGACGTAAAAAGGATGTTTGCCTACCACTCTATCGTGCATATGGGCGTTATAGCTTTTTCTTTGGGAGTCGGCGGATTTTTCGGGCTATTTGCGGCGATTTTTCACTGCCTAGCTCACAGCTTTACCAAGGCTCTCGCGTTTTGCTCAACGGGCAATATCGCTAGAATTTACGGACACAAAGATATGAGCAAAATGGGCGGTATGATAAAGATAGCTCCCGTAACTACGATGATGTTTGGCGCTGCGGTTTGCTCGCTGGTAGGCGTGCCCGCGTTTGCGATATTCGTTAGCGAATTTAACGTCTTCGTCGGCGCCGTAAATAGCGGTCAATACTTTAGCGTCGCTTTATTTGCGATAGCTCTTGCCATCATCTTTATCGCGGACTTCTCGCACTTTAACTTAGCAAGCTTCGGCGAACCTAAAGGCGCGGTCGTTCATAATAAAGAGATGAGTATATTAGAAAATTTACCGCTTATCCTGCTTTGCGCTTTGATTATAATCTTTGGCGTTTGGCACGTGGATAACTTTTATACGCTGGTTGAAAACGGCGTTAAGATAATAACTGGAGAACTATTATGAGAGGCGATAAATTCGTTGAAATTTTAAAAACAAAGGTAAAGGTTCTAGAAGTAACCCGCCAAGCCGACGATCAAATTACTGTCCTAGTGGACAGAAACGATCTTCCGCTTGCGGTTAAGACCCTTTACTACGATATCGGCGGTTTCATCTCTACGATGATACCTAGCGACGAGAGGACTATAAACGGCTGTTTTGCGCTTTACTACGCTTTATCTATGGAGGGTGGCAAGATGACGGAAGAAGACGACTTTGCTGCCGAGGATAAGTGCTTTATCACCGTTAAAACGCTAATTCCCGGCGTCGATCCGACTTTTCCGTCGGTTACGCCGCTAGTGCCTGCTTGCGTTTGGTACGAAAGAGAAGCCTACGATATGTTCGGCCTAGTAGCCGAGGGTTTACCCGATAAGCGTAGATTGGTGTTAAGCGACGATTGGCCTGACGGCCTTTATCCGCTTAGAAAAGACGCGATGGACTACCGCTACCGCCCTGATCCAGTCGCTCACCAAGATGAGCCAGATACCGAGTTTTTATTTCCAAAAGGCGATAGCGTCATCGACGTGCCGCTTGGGCCTTTGCACGTAACTAGCGACGAGCCGGGACACTTTAGGTTATTTTGCGACGGCGACGAGATCATAGATGCGGACTACCGCCTCTTTTATCAGCACCGCGGTATGGAAAAGCTAGCCGAAAAC
>NZ_CALHXD010000328.1 GCF_938040115.1 uncultured Campylobacter sp.
ATAAAATAGATTAGCTAAAAAATAGCTTAGTTATGATAGTTGTTATCAGTTAAGTGTAAATTTGTAACGCATACCAAATTTTGCGAGGTAGTTTTAAATTTGACTACCCTATTACATTTTATGGTTAAAAACAGTATTTAAGCGGTAAGAGCAAAAAGCTCAACATTTTTGCTCTTAAATTTGGCAAAAAATAAATCAAATTTGAGTTCAAATTTACCCGCCCAAATTTGCCGCCTTATCAAATTCCATCTGCTTTTCAAGCTGCTTAAACTCATCTGCGTAAACAAGCGCATTATCGACGCACTCGAGCCAAAACTCCTGCGTTCGCGCGTCTTTGCCGAAGTGCTTTTGCAGCAAATCCTCGACGCTCATCACGCCGCACTCCCGCAAAAACGCCTTGTACGCGCCGATAAATTTATCGCCCGCGCGCCTAAACTCGCCCAGCAGAAACCGCGAGAGCAGGTAACCGACGGTGTAGGGATAGTTGTAGATGTATTGATCGGTTTTGTAAAAATGCAGTTTAAAGTACGGCAAAAAGCCCTCCGCGTCCTGCGTCGTATCGCCGTAGCGGCCTCGCCACGCCTTTTGCATGAGCTCCTCTATCTGCGACGTGCCGACCGCGCCCTTTTGCCTAGCTTTTAAAAAAGCGATCTCAAAATCAAACCGTACCCCGATGTGTAGCATGAAATTTGCCGCCGATTTTAACTCCTGCCACAAGATATCAAAGAGCAAATTTTTATCCGCGCTGTTTTTTCGCAGATAGTTTCGCAGCACGGCTTCGTTAAAGGTGCTCGCAGCCTCCGCCAGCGTCATAGGAAACTGCGTGTGTAGCGCAGGCAGATCGCGCATGATCCAGTAGTGCCACGCATGTCCGAGCTCGTGCGCCTGCTGGATCATATGCGCCTGCGTGCCCATGTAGCTAGAAAACACGCGCGGTTGCCGAAATTTATCAAACCTCGTATAAAACGCGCCACCTGCTTTGTTTTCGCGTACCTGCGCCTCGATCCAGTTTTTCTGTAGCATCATTCTGATAAATTCGGGTATCTCCTCGCCAACCTCGCACAGAGCCGCACAGATCGTCTCTATCGCCCGCTCGTAGGGGATATCATCAGCGCTAGCAAAGGGAGACGGCGCTAGCAGATCGCAGGCGTAAATTTTACCCTGCGGAAAGTACTTCGCGCGCAGACTCACGCACTCTCTGATCTTGTCCGATCTGCGATCTAGCGCCGCAAACATCGCCGTTACGGCCTGCTCGCTGATTTTATTTTGCTGCAGGCTAGGCGTGAGGATATCCATCCCCGCCGCCCTAAATTCGCCCAGCCTAAAGCTCTGAAGCAAATTTAAAACGTCGGCGTACAAGCTGGCATGCCTAGCGTAATGCTCCGCTAGCCCCTCAAATACGCTCTTTCGTAGCGCGGCATCGGGCGAGCCCTTTAAAACGCCCGCACATTTTGAGAGATTATAGACGCTTTTTGCGCCGTATTTATCCGTAGCCTGCACGGCGATGAGGTTGTTTAGATGCCTAAATACGCCGTAAAGCGGAGCGAAACTGCTAGCCGCCGTATCCTCGTAAATTTTACGCTCCTTTGCGTCAAATTTTGCCCGCCAGCTGTTTTTGCGCTCGTCGTAGAGAAATTTTATCCTCGCAAACTCTTGCGTTTGGCGCGCGGTATCAGAGGGATCCAGCGCGTCCATCTTTTCAAAAATGATCTCTTTCGTCCACTCAAGGCGCAAAAGCTTCTCTCTGATTTTCGCCTCGGCCGCACCCGCTCGCTCGTCTTTGGTGTCGTCGCTTGATTTGCAGCGGCAAAACGCGAGCAAGGAGTTCGCCTCCTCAAAGCCGCGCTCGTATGCGTTTATCAGTAAATTTAGCCCGCCGCCCGCGCTAATTAGCCTCTCTATCTCGCCTAAAATTTCGTCTAAATTTGATAGCGCATCTGTAAATCTCGCGTCGTCAAAGTCGCCGTACGCGTCCTCAAACGTCCATCTAGGAAGCTGCATCTCTCGCCTCACAACGAGAGTAAAAATACGAAAATATGGTGACTAACGAGGCCCAAGACCGCAGGCACGCTGCAGCGCTTGACGATATCGAGCGGACTGCACTTTAGCATGCCCGCTATCGCGACGACGACGCCAGCTACCGGCGAGAGAGGGCGAGCGATAGTGGAGGCCTGATGCATCGGTAGCACGAGCATAACCGAGCTCACGTTTAGCTTAGCCGCGATATGAGGCACCATCTCGATGAGCGGGTAGAAGCTCGCGCCGTTTGAGCCCGAGATGATCGTAACAAGCGTCGTGATGACGACGAAAAGCACCGACATGCCAAAGCCGCCAAAACCTAGCGAATTTGCGAGCTTGACGATACTATCGAGCATGCCTAGCGCCTTAAAGCCTTCTGCAAATACGCCCGCTGCGATGATAAGGATCACGACGCCGCTTAGGCTCTTGCCCATCGCTTGGAAAAATACCTTGACCCCTTCGGCGATCGGGTCAAATTTGAACCCATGCCTGACCGCTTCAAAAAGCATCGCGATGACGACTGAAAGGATGATGATAGCCGAGATGTCAAGCTTGATAGAGGCGATGCAGTACTGCGAAAATACGACCACTAAAATCATCGGTAAAAACGGCAGTATCGCGTAAATTTTAGGCGCGACAGTCTCGGGATTTTGCACTGCGCCGTCAAATTCCATCACTTCGCCCACGTGCTCGCTGCATACCCAGCCCTCTTTTTTATCCAGATACCTGTTCCAAAAAACGAGCGCGATACCCATCACGATCGAAGTCGGAAGCGCGGCCGGGATCTTATAGACGAAAACATAATCTAAAATACTAAGTTGCGTGGCCTTCGCCGCAGCGGCCGTCGATGCGCCGATGAGCACCATCGAGGCGGCTCCGGACATCGCGCAGATCGAGCCTACGGTGAGCTTGTTTAGTCCAAGCGAGATGAGCACGGGTCCTAGCAGCGCAAGACATAGCACGCCAAGCCCCACCGCGCTAGTGATAACCATGCTGATGAGCTTAGCCACCGCAAATGCGACGAATACCATGACGTATGGGTTTTTGATCCTAGCAAAGCGCTTCGTAGCGATAGAGACGAAAGCGTGGTTCGCCCCGATATGCGTCATATAGCTCGCAAAGCCCACCATAAACATGATGATAAGGCCCAAATTTGCAAATCTGTTTGAGAACATATATCGGATAAATTCGATGATGTTTAGGTAGGCGTTGCCCGTCGCTACGGCCTGTTTGGGCATAAAATTCCCCGTGCCCAGCGCGACTGAGCAGATCAACATAAAAACGCCCGAAAGAAAAAGCACGAGCGGCGCGTACTTGCCCCGCACTATCGCCCAGCCCACGATAAACAGCACCACCGTGCCGATAATAATACCTGCAACAGCCATATTTTGCTCCTTTTACAGTAAAATTTGAGTGAATTTTACTACGAACATTGATATTTTAAGCTAAAAACGAAGATTATTTTGGCTTTTCTGTTTGTGGATGCTTCGCGCAACTTTTGCTTTATTGAAATTTTGCAATTTAGCGCGCGGAATTTGCGGCTAAATTTAAAATTTAAAGCGGATCTCGGCGCCAGCGGATGGGCTTACGGTGCAGCACAGGGCGGGCGCGACGAGTGAAACGGCATGCAGTGTGTGATCAGCAAACGGATGCGGGCGGCAAATATCGCACTTTTAAGTCGCGGTTAAGTTCGGGCAATAATAATTTTAAAATTTTAACTAAATTTAATAAAAATTCCTTTGCCTTCCAGCCCCTAAAGACAATTAAAAATTTTATGTGATTTAACTTCTTTGCACACGCATAAATTTCAACGTAAAAACAATCACACTAAACGATAACAAACAGAAAGGTTTTCATTGCTTTGCCTAAAAATTACAAGTATAAATTTAATTTTATAAAATCTTACCGATCAACCGCGCTATTCGAATACACATCCGATATTGACCTGACACCTAACTGTAGTATGCGCCCGAGAGTTTTTCTGGTCTTACCCAAACAATCTCCCTCTGTCCACTGTACCGAGCACCACAAATCATTTGAGTCAGAGTTTGTAGGACTATTTTCGTATGATCGCTCATATAAAATTTCACGTGACCGTTTCTGCTCAAATATATGCCGATCTGTTCGAGAGTCAGCCATTCCTCAAGTACCTATTTTTTGAAGAACAAACGCGTGTTTGAATCCTATCGCTCATAGAAATTTATATCTCAAACTCAGCAAAATTTTAACTAGGTATAGTTCCATAAAATATTTATCTCTATTTATCTAAAGTTCTTGTACTGCCAATTTCAATATAGCTTTCAATGGCTTGCTGAGCATACAAAAATGAAGATAAAAAAGTCATAACTATAATAGAAAAGCAAACCATAAGATTTATACAAAAGTATCCGGCTAAATACGAAAAATAAAAACCAATAATAGAAAGCAAAATAGAGTTTCTAAAAAAGCCGTATAATATATTTTTCCATAGTAACTTTTCATCTTCTCTTGTTGTTTTTAAAATATTTTCAAGTCCATCGGGTGTATGTGCATAATCAACTATAACAGTAAATGGTTGTCCTTCATCTACAATTTTTATTACATCGTCATTTCTAAATTTTTCAAATAAGCCATCGTATAGGTCTTTTTTGCGGCATTTTAGATAAATGATTATTGGATTACCAAATTTTCCCCAAAACAAGCTCTCAGCTATTTTTATTATGCTAGCAGAAGTAGATCCACAAGCAAAAGACAAGATCACTATCGCTACAATATAGACAAAGCTATTAGTCTCTAGTTTAGTTAAATCATAGCCTTTTAAGATATATATCGAAACTATAAATAAAAATCCAGGTGCAAATCTAGCACAAAGATTATACGTACCAAAAAGCTTTAAATCAGCCATAGTTTTCAACCTCATTGTAAAATGGAATTGGTTCAGCAGAAACCCAACCGGCTCTATCGGGCATATTATTATAATGCTGCTTAGCACTACCTTTCGTTTCTATTACTTTACATCCGCGTCTAATAAAAGCATTCGTAACAACACGCCTTGGATGCGTTGGATCATTTTCCCCAACCGATACGAAAGCACTTATGGATTCTTTTGGCTTTTTGCCTCTGCTGCCCACTATTTTGTCTAAGATACTAGGACTAACGTTTCGTCTGCTTCCATGGTGTGGAATTTGAATAAATTTCAAATTTTGCGAAATATCAACATCGCAACTAATAGCATAATTGTACGCGCGATTTAATGCAATATTTCCAGCATCGCCGGTTAATAAAATGCCGTTGCCATTAAATTTTGCGTATAAAATTACGCTACTCTCGTTTTCGTTGCTTGTTTTACCACCTTCCCTTAACGTTTCTAAACCAAAGCTTTCTGCAATATTAAACGATATATCTTTTAGTGCATGAAATAATTTCTCTTTTGCAGCTAGTATTTTTATATCTTCTGTTTTATCAGAATTTACGATCAAATCAAATAAATACCAATTAATATATGGTGATAAAACGTAAAAACTTCCTATTTGACAGCCCGTATATGGTTCATCCATGGCAATTCCTCTATCTAAAGCCATATCTTCTAACTCTTTTGCATATCTATAATATTCGTCTTCAAATTTTCTGCGTAAACTATCTTCAGTAACCCTGCCGTCAAGTATCAAATCCGAATTCTGATTTATATGGTTCATAATATCCCTGATGTAGTGCCAAGGTCTATGCAGCCAAAGCTCGCCAACATCTAAATTTTGTAGAACTTCAGTTAACCCAGAAGCATGGTCTTTATCTGGATGTGTATTTACTACATAATCAACAAAGTTCGTTTTGTAATACTTTCGAATATGTTCTACGAGTTGTTTACCGGATTCTTTTGTTCCCCCATCTACCACCATAACTTTATAGTTCCCAGGATTACCATACCGAACAGCTATTGCATCTCCGCTACCACCATCGCCCACTGGCAAAAAGTCTATCTCATATCCAAATTTTTGATTATTCATTTCTATTCCTTGAGTTTTATTGCTCTTATTATACAACGATTGTCTAATCTAGATGCCATCAAGTCCTTAAATTTCTCAAATTTTACTCCCTTGCTAGCCCGTTTTTATCGGACTTGTCGTTAACTAGCTTGCCGTCTTTGTCGTATTTTTTGGCGTTGATGAGCCTGCCGCGCTCAAACTCCCCCTCGGCCTCTAATTTGCCATTTGCGTAGTAGTGTTTCGCCGTGCCGGTTTCCAGCCCGTCCTCAAACATCACTCTGGCTTTTAGCTTGCCGTTTTCGTGATACTCCTCATATAGCCCGTGATAGCGCCCGTTTTTAAACATCACTTTGGCAGCCGGCGCCCCGCTCTCGTAGTAGTCCAGCCCCGCGCCCGTTTGGCGGCCGTCTTTGTACTCGTATTCGCCCCTGAGCTTGCCGCTTGGGTAATATTCGCGCGCGACCCCGTCCTTTTCGCCATCTTTATAGTTTTCTACCACTCGCGTTTTACCATTTTCGTAAAATCGCTTCCAAGCGCCGTTTTTGCGGTCATTTTTGTATTCGCCCGTCTCCTCCACGGCGCCGCTTTCGTAGTACCATTTTTCCGCGCCTTCTCGCTTACCCTCTTTGTAGGTTCGCACGCCGCGGATTTTGCCGCTTTTGTAGTAGTCTACGTCCTCGCCGTTTCGCAGCCCGCCGACGTATGGGCTGCGTGCGCTAACCTCGCCGCTAACGTAATAGTCGGTAAATACGCCCTCTCGCTTGTCCGCCTTGAAAACGCCCTCCTGCTTTAGCGCGCCGCCATCGTCAAAGTAGTAGCGGCGGTAGCGCCCGTCGCGGACGTCATTTTTGTATTCGCTCTCGCCCATCAGAGCGCCGCTATCTGCGTGGTAGTGCTTAGCCGTGCCCTCGCGGACGCCGTTTTTTAGGGGGTATTCGTTTGAGGGCTTGTCTCTGCCGTCAAAATAGTCTCGATATCGCACCGCCGTGCCGCCCTGCACGTCTATCTCGCGTATAAGCGTGGGCGGCAGCGGTTTTAGCCTCGGATAGACCATGCCCATCGCATTTACGTCATATAGGTCCTCGACGCTGTAGCGCAGCATCTTTAGCGTGCCGTCGTAGAGCTTGCCTTTTACGTAGTAAAGCCCGTTTTTTAGGCTCGCTTCGGGCTTCATTACGATTTTTGGCTCTAGAGCTTGCGCACCGATGGCTAGAAGCGGGAGTAAAAATAGAAATTTTAAATTTTGAACTAAATCTGATAAAATTTGCCGAAATTTCATATCTTTGTTCCACGTCCATACCACATATTAATTATTAAATTTACTCACAGCTCACTACTTTTTCCTATACTTTCACATAAAGCTTCGTACTGCTCAGGATCTTTCCTTTTAATGGTCTCTAAAACAAATTTAGCTATTTTTTTACTCTCCAAAATATCAAGCGGCTTCATGCCTCGCTCCATAATTTCTCTTAAATGAGATAGCTCATTTGCATATCGGTTAACCAGGCTTGAAACAGCTTTATCATCGCCCGATTCAAAAAATCTTTCTATAACTTCTGTACCAAAAGACTTTACGGTTGGATATTTATAAAAAAGATAGACTTCTAAGAATTTTCTTAAATTGTTACCAAAATTATAAATTGACGCAGTTTTTATATCTTCATTTTCTATATCACTAATATCTTTTTGATTGTAAATTTGCTCAAATAAATAATTAAACTCAGTAGTATAGTTTTTGAGAAATTTTGGCATATCTTTTATATGGCTTCCATTTTCATCTTTCTCAATTAAGTATAAATTTACTTTTTTATTCTCATCTATTCTGCCGTCACTTATAGCCCTTAGTCTTTTTATATATTTTAAAAATTCCAAATTATGCGTTGATATAAAAAGCTGATGATATTTTAACGCTTTGGCATCAAAAAGCTCGCTATCAATAAGTGAAAAAATAAAAAATATATGATTAGAATCAAGACTGGAAATCGGATCGTCAATCCAAATAATAGAAGCTTTATCAGCATCTTGTAATTTTGCCATAAAATAGCAAAATCCCATCAAACTACACTCACCTTCGCTTAAGTTATTTGCCTCGTTGCCGTTTCTGTAAATTTTAAATTCAGATTTGTTTCCTTCAACAGCTCTAAACTCAAGCATATTGTTTCCAAAATAGGATTTTAAATACTCATTTATTTTATCGGCTCCTGCTTGTTCATTGCTCATAGAGGCTTTTTTATTATTTATTTGGTTTTTAAGTTGATCAATCTCTAGTATTTTTTGTTTTTCTTTACTTTCCTTTTCTCTTATTTCTTGTTTTTTTATTTCTAATTCTTTTTTAGAATCGTAATACTTAATATCTCGCAGCAAAGTGGCGATTTGATTAAATTTAATTTTATTACTAGCATTTTGCTTCTCATTTTGTAAATTTTTAGTCTTTTGATTATTGTTGTAAATTATTTTCTTAATTTCGTTTAGTATATCGGCTAGATTTACTGTTTTATTATCAGGTTCCTGAAAAACCAAATCTTTATATACATCCTCCTCTTTTTCTTTCATCTTTGTACATATATTTTTAACTTCACCTAAAATTTCTTTAGCCACCTTAATGGCTTCTTGCTTTTTAGTCTCAAAATTATCCTTAAATTCTATATAAAAATTGCTTATCTGAATTTTTTCTATGTCTTCTATAAGACCTTTAATTATTTTATAAAATTCTCTTAGTTCGTCCAGTTTGCTTGATATATCTTGCGCAAGTTTATCTTTTTTATCGTCTTTCAAGTTGTCCAAAAGCCATTTTATACGTTCGTTGGCTAGTTTATTACCACAAAATTTACATTCTTGAGATTCTAATTTGTTGCAATCATGATATTTTAAGCCTTCATTCAACCATTTTCTTAGATTGTTCTCTATATCTTCCTTCGCTACCAATTTTGCTTCAATTATGTTTTTACAATCGTTTGCGAGAGCACTAAATGTGATAGTGTCAATTTTAGTCTCAAAACTAACTATATTTTTAGCCTCATCCCCTATAGTGTTAAGGTACTTGTTGTATAAGTCGGGCAATAAAATATATTTTTGCAATTCTATTTCTTTTATATCGCTTATATCGTTTTGTATATGAGTGATAGTATATTTAGATTGTGATAAACCAAGTATTTCACGTATTTGCTTTGCTTTGTTTTTTAGCGTCTCGTTATGTTCATTCTCTTTTTTTGCAACTTCTCCTCTTAACTGTTCGATTTTTTTTCGTAAATTTTCTTTTTCCAAATATAATCCGCTAGCCTGTTCAGTCTCACTTTTGGGCTTACCCAAATTTTGCAATAATTCATCAATTTCTTTCAAAATTTTACTATTATCCCTGCCAATAATTGCACTTGAAAAAGATTTAATATTTCCACTACTTCTACCATTGATTAAAAAATTTAGATTTTCATTAACAAAGTCCTTGTTATAAACTATAATATTTAAATCCTCAGAATTTACTATATTATCTTGATTAATGGTTTTGTTGTCATTAATTGTTAATGAAAAAACGGCATCTATATAATCTTCATGATAGGATTTCAGCTCAAAACATCGCATAATCCTAGACAATATTGTTTTGCCAGCTCCATTATGTCCATAAAATATATTAATTTGTTTAAACTCATCTAAATCACTTACCCAAGTGTAGTTATTATAAGAAGCGCAATTTATACTTTCAATTTTTTTAATCATTATAGAAACCTTAAATTTTTTAAGTAATTATATCAAAAATTTTTATACTCGTATACGCAAACGTCATACTTCATATTAAATTTTAGAATCTTGCAATCTACGCAAAGACAAAGAGTGTTAATTTTAGCTATTCTTTAACACTTTTGCAACGATCGTCCACTCACGCACGAGCCTTTCAAAATTAAAATTTGCATTCGCTGGGCTCGTGGACGGCAGTTTGACGGCCTCTTTGCCCGTCGCATTTAAAATTTGAGTTTTTAGATATTTTTCGCAAATTTCATGCGCTTTGCCACCGTTGGCGAACACCTGCACAATGCGTGCTCCGCTAAAGATCGGTTCTAAATTTGCAGGCTCGACGGCAGTCATTTTGGCGTCGCTCGAGCCCTTTATCTCGCAACAGATCGCAGCGTCGTAGATAGCGATGCAGTGCGCGAGTAGGAATTTTATCTTTTCGTCCATGTTCG
>NZ_CALHXD010000329.1 GCF_938040115.1 uncultured Campylobacter sp.
TTGGCATGCCTCGCGGCGGGGTATTTTTGGGGCGAGCGTGCCGCCGGCTGGAGCGTGGCGTTTGCATTTGCGTTCGCGCCCGTTTGTTTGATCGTTTTCGTGATCTCGTATGTGTTTAACGAAAAGAAAGCCTAGGCGTCAAATTTAAGCACCCAAATTTATAAAATCAAGAAGTTCAAATTTGACGGCTAGCGTTCAAGTAAAATTTGACTTTGCAAGATCCGAGCCGATAAATTTGATCGTCAAATTTAACCAAAGCAGCCAAACTTACCGCTCGCGGCTCAAATTTGCTCGTAAGATTTAGCCAAAGCGGCCGCATTTTACAAAGCACGCTTAGCTCTGGCTCAAATTTTCCCTGATTTTGCTTTTTATCGCCTCTAGCTCCTCGCCCTCAAATCTCATCAGCGTTCGCTCCACGCCGTGCTTTATCATCCCCTCTTTGTCGCACGGCACGAAGTCCCAGTCCTTTTGAAACACCGCGTGCTTGCCCATAGTTTGGTTGCCGTTGCGCTGCGTGTAGCCGCTTTCGTCCAGATCGTTGTCCCACGGCCCCCACTCAAACGCTCCGCTAGGCCCAAACAGCGCGATCACGGGTACGTCGTTGGCCGCGGCTAGGTGCATGATCGCCGTATCTACGCCGATGAACATCGCAGAGCGCTTTGATAGCGCTGCGGTTTGTTTTAGGGTGAGTTTGCCGCCTAGATTTACGGGGCTAGAGGAGCACAGCGCCAGCACGTCGTCCAGCTTTTTTAGCTCGGCGTCGTTGTTATCGGCCGTTAGCACCACTCGCGCGCCCAGCCCCTCGCAAAAGTCGATTATCGCAGCTATGGTTTCGTCGTCCGCACACTTAAACATCCAGCGGCTAGTTAGATGCACGTGGATGAATTTAGGCGGTAAATTTAGATGGCTGATGCAGTCTGGATCAAAATACACGCTCACTCGTTTGCCGCTAGGCTCAAATCCTAGCGCGGCTAGGGCGTCTAGATTACGATCTACGGTGTGGCGCAGGCCGCCTATTTTAGGGGCTTTGTGCGTTATTATTTTATTTACGGCTTTGTTTTTGCCCTCAAAGCCCACGATGGTTTTTATCTTGGCGTATTTGGCGACGATGATGCCGCGGTCGCCCGTCGTGGTCTGCACGGCGATGTCGTATTTTTGCTTTTTGATAGCGCGGATAAACTTTAGCTCGCGCCAAAGTCGCTTGAAAAAGCCGACCTCTTTTATATTTGCGCGGTCGTAGATGTGGATGTTTTGGACGTTCGGGTTGCCCTCGATCATCGCCTCGGTGCCCTTGTTTAGGGCGAAATCTATCTGCGCGTCAGGGTAGATGCGGCGCAGGTTTTCGACGAGCGGAGTCGTGAGCAGCACGTCGCCGATGTTTCTAAATTTCATAACTAGGATTTTGATTTTTTTATCTTTCATTTTACGTACTTCCAAAATGTGTATTGCGCGTAAAGCCTTGCTATCACGTAGCCGCGCCAGCCCTCGCGCCAGCCGCCTTTTAGGAAAAATAGCTTAAAAAACGTCCACGCGGGATTTAAAACGGCTTTAAATTTACTTGATTTTGCGCCCTTTGCGCCCAGGCTCGAATAGCGATTTTGCTTGGCGATAAACTGCTCGATGCTGCCATATGCATAGTGCTTGAAGTGGTTTTTTAGCCTGCCGGTTTGATTTTTGGGAGCGGTTAAATTTGCGCTGCCTGCCGGAGTTTGTTCGTCCGTTTTGGACGCGCTTTTTAAAACGACCTTTTCGTGTATCTCGCGCCCGTCAAACTCCGCCCGCGTCTTGTCAAACAGCCTAACCGTGTAGTCCGGGTAAAGCCCCATCGTGCGCACTTCTTTGCCGAAAAAGATATTTGCGCGAGCTACCTCGTACGCGCAAAACTCGGAACGCTGCAGAACCTGCAAAATTTCCTCCCGCAAAGGCTCTAAAATTACCTCGTCGCTATCTAGCACGAAAACCCAGCGATTGCGCGCTAGATCGACGCCCAGCTGCTTTTGCGCGCTAAATCCCAGCCATTTTTGCTTGTGAAATTTGACGTTTTTAAACCCAGAGCAAATTTGCTCCGTAGCGTCTACTGAGCCGCTATCGACCACGACGACTTCGTCTGCGAATTCGCAGCTTTTTAGCACCTCGGCGAGGTATTTTTCGCTGTTAAGCGTGAGGATTACGACGCTTAGCATTTATAAATTTCCTCGTTAAAATGCTTAAAGCGTTTATGAAACCAAAAGTACTCGCTAGGCTTCTCGCGCACGGCGACCTCGGTAGTGTCTGATTGGGCTTGCGTGGCCTTTAGCACGGCTTCGTCTTTGTCAAAATCCCTAACGTCAATCGGCGGAAAAAAGCAAATTTCGCTGAGGTTGCGCCCTTTTTCGCGGATAAATGCGGGCACGATGAGCGCGTCTGTTTTTTGTGCGAAAATGCTAACTGCGGGCGTATGCAGGACTTTTCGCCCGAAAAATTTGACCTCTACTCCTTCGTCTTTTGCGGTGTTTTGATCGACCAGGATACCGACTAATCGGCGCGCCTTGACCGCTTTTAAAATTTGCTTGGCGCCGCCCATTTTATCGATTAGCTCGATATCAAAGCGGGTGCGATTTGCCGCCAAAATACGCTGCATGACCGCGCTATCAAGAGCGCGTCCGACGATGCTAACGCCGCCGAATTTTGCCGCCATCGCCAGCGAAAAGAGCTCCCACTGCCCGTAGTGCGCGGTTTGCACGATGATCGGGCGGCCTGAAGCAAGCGCGTTTTGTAGGATTTGCTCGTTTTTAAATTCGACTTTTTCTAGGATTTTTTCCTTGCTCGCGTTT
>NZ_CALHXD010000330.1 GCF_938040115.1 uncultured Campylobacter sp.
CTCTTGACGCTCGCGCCGTGTGCCTAAATATCGACATGGACGCCAAAGAGATCAAAATCAGCGACGATCTGCCTTTCGGCGACGTAACCTCGACCGGCACGGGACGCAACTGGGCGCACGTAAACTCGATCTCATACGATCCTAGCGACGACGGCATCATCCTCTCGCTCCGCCACCAAGGCATCGTTAAGATCGGTCGCGACAAAAAGGTAAAATGGATCCTAGCAAGTCCCGAGGGCTGGAGCGCGGACTTTAAAGAAAAAGTACTAGTGCCCGTGGATAAAAACGGCAACAAAATCAAATGCGAGAACTCAAAATGCGAGGGCGACTTCGACTGGTCGTGGACGCAGCACACCGCGTGGCTCACTCCGCGCTACGATAACAAGGGCAGCGTAAAGCACATCAGCGTATTTGACAACGGCGACGGCCGCGGCATGGAGCAGCCTGCGCTAAAAGAGCAAAAATACTCTCGCGCGGTCGAGTACAAGATCGACGAGAAAAAGGGCACCGTCGAGCAGACGTGGGAGTTTGGCAAGGAGCGCGGATTTGACTTCTATAGCGCGGTTACGAGCGTCGTGGAGTGGCAAAAGGATAAAAGCACGTACTTCATCTCAAGCTCGAACGTCTATCTGCTAAAGCCCGATAAGACGATCAAAATGGTGCTCGTGGAGATCGATCCGAAAACAAACGACGTCAAATTTGAAATGGACGTGGAGTCGGCGTCTAGAGACGACGTGGCATACCGCGCGATGGTTATCGATCCGAATATCTTTGATTATTAAAATTTCGCGATAGGTTGGAATTTAGCTTTTAAATTCCACCTGTCGCTTTGGTGCGGATAGAATTTTGCAAATCAAGCGCGAAATTTTAAATTTTTATGTAAGATGAATTTTTTTAGCAAAGGAGCAAAAATGCAGTATTTAACCTTAAACGACGGCAATAAGATGCCGATTTTAGGATTTGGAGTATTTCAGGTAGATCCGAAAGAGACGCAAAGATGCGTTGAGGATGCGATCTCGGTCGGCTACCGCAGCATTGATACGGCAAAGGCGTATTTTAATGAAGAAAGCGTGGGTGCAGCAATTAAGACGGCTCTTGCAGGCGGGCTAAAGCGCGAGGAGTTGTTTATCACTACTAAGCTTTGGATTAACGATTCAGGCGAGGAACAAGCGCTAAAGGCCTTTGATGCGTCAATGAAAAAGCTAGGGCTTGACTACCTCGACCTTTATCTCATTCATCAGCCATATGGCGATATTTACGGCTCGTGGCGAGCGATGAAGCGCCTAAAAGAGCAGGGGCGCATTCGCTCTATCGGCGTTAGCAACTTCTACGCCGATCGGATCGTCGATCTGTGCGAAAACAGCGGCGTCATCCCTGCGGTAAATCAGCTTGAGTGCCATCCGTTTTATCAGCGTGAAGCGTTAAAGCGCGTGCTTGATGGCTACGGCATAACATTTGAGTCGTGGGCTAGCTTTGCCGAGGGTAAAAACGATATATTTAAAAACGCCGTGCTAAGCGGTATCGGTGAAAAATACGGCAAAAGCTCAGCTCAGGTTATTTTGCGCTGGTTAATTCAGCGCGGCATCGTCGTCATTCCAAAGAGTGTAAAAATAGAGCGAATGAAGCAAAATTTCGACGTTTTTGATTTTGCGCTTGCGCCTGATGATATGGCTACCATTGCTGCGCTGGATATAGGCAAGACGCTATTTTTTGATCATAGAGACGCCGAGCGCGTAAAGTGGATAATCCATGCCTTTGATAAGTAAAATTTATTAAATTAAAGCGGATTGCATGCTTTAAAATTAAGCTGCGAGCGTGCAATCCTTGCTATTAAATTTGAGCTTGAGCGAGATCAGAGATAGAGCTTGTGGCGATAAATTAGCCTGCTCGCTCAAGCGGCGTGATGGCGTAGCCTGCTATTTTATATATTTTCTGTGGGAAGCCCTGCTTTATTCGCTTTAATCTCAAATTTACCCTTTATTTTATACAATCTTTGAAATTTACCGCAAAGGAATTTTATGAAAATCGCTAAATTTTTAAGAATTTTAGCCGCCGTTTGCCTGCTCTGCATAGGCGCAAACGCGCTAGAAGTGGGCGTTAATTATCAAGTGCTGCAAAAGCCGCTAAACGTACCTAAAAACAGCGTCGTCAAAATTTTTAACTACGAGTGTCCGCACTGCTATGCGTTCGACAGGACGGTCACACCGCAACTGATGAAGAAGCTTGAGGGGACGGAGTTTTTGCCGTGGCACCTAAAGACCAAGGGCGTATTCGGACAGACCGCAAGCGGCGTATTCGCAGCCCTCATCGTGCTTGATGAAAAGGACGACGTGAGCCTGCTAAGCGACGAGTCGAAATTTAAAAAGGCGAAATTTGCGATTTACAAAGCGATCCACGACAAAAAGGATGATTTTGGCGGCGGCAGTGATAAACAAAGGTTCATCAAAACCGCGCTGGATGCTGCAGGCGTCAGCTTGAGCGAATACGAAGCGGCGCTTGCCAGCAAAAAGGCGCAGACTCTGCTCGCGCAGTGGGACGCGGGCTACGAGGTCGCGGTGATTTCAGGCGTGCCAGCGTTCGTCGTGAGCGGCAAGTATCTCTTAAACACGGCTTCGTTCGGCTCCGTCGATGAAATGGCCGCCGCGGTAAAAGAGCTGCTGGCGAAATAGGTCTTGTCGCATTAAATTTGGTCGCGTCAAAGTAAACTTTGTTTTATGCGCCGCGTTAAATTTGGCTGCGAGGCTTCTAGTAAATTTTATCGCTAAGCCGCGCGACACGATAGCGACTAAATTTTATGTTTTAAAGGAGTGGATCTCGGCGAGTAAAATTTGAGCTAAAATTTAAAAATTTGACTTTAAATTTGAACATAAAAAATTAAGGTGAAGTATTTTTACGTCAGACGAGGCAGCGGCGAACGAGGCGAGGGAGCGGGTTCGGTCGTCCGTGACCGATTTGACATTTTCAAGATACATATTTCGGCGATTCAAATTTGAGTATAAAAAATGAAGGCGAAGTATTTTGAGATGGATTTGAATGTTGTGCAGAAATTTTAAGTCAAGGCTAGACAAGTAGTCTGCCGCAGACTTAAAATTTCAAACTCATTCAAAGACGCTCAAAAGACAAGCCGCCAAATTTAGACTATTCGCCGCTTAGCAGTATATATCCACTCTCGCTAATGTTTTTAAATTTAACCCCCAGCTCCCGCTTCAGCCTCAGCACGACGTTTTGTATCGCGCCCTTGCTAGGCAGCTCGCCCTCGTAGACGAACTCCTCGATCATCTCGTAGCTCACGAGCTTGTTTAGATTGTACGCAAAGAGCCAAAAGAGCTTGTTTTGCAAAAATGATAGATAAATTTCCTCGCCGTTTTTGTAGATCTTTTCTTTGGCGAGATTTATGCTCGTTTGCGGGCCCAGGCGCACGAGCTTTTCGTCCTTTTCGTAGGTTAGAGCCACGA
>NZ_CALHXD010000331.1 GCF_938040115.1 uncultured Campylobacter sp.
TCTTTGGTTTGGTTATCTTGTGATATGTTATCTGTTTTTGTAAATTTGTTTTTGGGGTTGATGAAGTTGTTGGTGCGCTCCTTGATTAAACTTTATTGAAGTATTTTTTAGGGAAAATGCTAAATTAAAATTATTTGGAGCATCATGAGTATTTACGAGTTAAAACCTAAATTTCAAAACCTACTTCGTCCGCTAGTAAAGCGTCTTTATAATGCCGGCATTACGGCAAATCAAGTCACATTAGTAGCCTGCGTTTTGTCTATTTTGCTAGGTGCATTACTAGTCAAATTTGCTGTTGTCTCTACTTTATTTTTTCTGCTGCCTATCTGGATGTTTTTACGTATGGCACTGAATGCTATCGACGGCATGCTAGCCCGCGAATTTAATCAAAAAACGCCGCTAGGAGGCTATCTAAACGAAGCTACCGACGTTATCTCCGATACTGCACTTTATCTGCCGTTTGCTTTTGTGGCTCCTTTTGACTGGGGTGTTATCTCGCTCGTTATATTTCTAGCCTTTATGAGTGAGTTTTTAGGTGTCCTAGGGCAGGTGCACGGCAGCGGCAGGCGCTACGACGGACCTATGGGCAAGAGCGACCGCGCATTTGTATTCGGGCTTATCGGCACTATATATGCGGTATTTGGTCAGCTACCCTCATGGTTTAGTTGGGCGCTTTACGCGGTGGCGCTTTTGCTTGTACTTACCTGCATAAATCGCGTTAGAATGGGGTTAAAAAGCTAGTTTAATAAAATACGTGGCATAAATTTGAGGAATTAATTAAAAATGCGATAATACATTTGTGCAAATTTATGCCTAGACTCCCATAAATCAAACGATATAAATCTCAAAACAATATTCCGCTGCAATGCTATAACATCTGGCGTAGTTTACGGTACGGCCAAATTTGGTTTAAAAGTTTTATAAAACTAGCATAGGTTTAGTAGGCAAGCAATAAATCGCAATCCGCACTCAGATAAATTATTTAAAAAATAGCTGAAAAATGTAGCATGGTCGTGGGAAAACTTTATCAAAAAGATAGCCAAATTTATAGACGATGCAAGCTAGTCAAATTTAAAATAAGAGCTTGCGATAGCCGTACAAAAAACTAAATTTGGCGAGCATATCAAATTTATAAATTCAGTTTTTACTAAGGTTATCTCATTGCCAAGGCGAGCGGGTATTTTCGTTTGAGTGTAGGTTTGGTGGTTGAGATCGCTTTTTATTAAGCAAAGACTATGTAATACTCGTGTTGTAAAACGAAATTTGTCGCCTGCCGAATTTTAAAATTTAGCGGGCGAGGGCGGGTCTGCGAGCGCGCGAGAAATCGCGAGAAATTCTGCGCGCTATTTTATGCAGCGTTCGCGCGCCCGTAAAGATTGCCCAAGCGACGGTTATTCGCCCAGGAAGTATTTCAGATCTGCCTGCACGTCGCCGCTGATTAGACGAAGGCCGAAATTTTGCACCAAGAAGCCCAAAATTTCGTCGTTGAAAAACTCAGGCACCGTAGGGCCCACGTTGATAT
>NZ_CALHXD010000332.1 GCF_938040115.1 uncultured Campylobacter sp.
GTTGATAGCGACCGGCAGGCCCGCGATGTGGGTCGGATACCACTCGATATTTACTTTTACCGCGGTCGTGTCGCCGCCTAGACCTTGCGGTCCGACGCCCGTTTTGCAGGCGAGCTCTAGTAGCTCCTCCTCTAGCTTGGCGTATCTAGGATCCGGGTTTTTGCTGTCTGCGGCGCGAGCGGCTGCGTATTTTGCCATTAGCGCGGCTTTATCCATCGTGCCGCCTATGCCCACACCAATCACCATCGGAGGGCAGGCGTTTGGACCAGCTAGCTTAACGGTGTCTAAAAATACCTTTTTCACGCCCTCTAGGCCGTCTGCTGGTACTAGCATCTTTAGAGCCGATTTGTTCTCACTACCAAAGCCCTTTGGAGCCACTTTTATATGGATTTTATCGCCCTTTACTATCCTTACATTTATGACGGCAGGGGTGTTGTTCGTCGTATTTTTACGCTCAAAGATCGGGTCGTTTACGACTGATTTGCGCAGGTAGCCGCCCACGTAGCCGTCTTTTACGCCCTCGTTTATCGCGTCTTCTAAAAATCCGCCCTCGATATGCACGTCCTGTCCGATATCGACGAACACGACCGCCATGCCCGTATCTTGGCAGATCGGCGCGATGCCCTTTTGGGCTAGATCGGCATTTTGGAGTACCTTGCCTAGGATGTCTTTGCCTATCGGCGAGCTCTCGTTTTCTCTAGCTTTTTCAAAAGCCGCTCTCATATCGGGCGTTACGACGTAACAGGCCTTCTTGCAAAGCTCGCTGACGGTTTTGGAGATTAATTCCGCTTGAACTACTCTCATCTGTCCTCCTGTATTAAATTTGTTTTATAAATTTCAAAATATAAAATTTAATTTTTATCTCTTATTAAATTTCGCGAAGTTTATCAAAATAAGCTAAAAAGTTAGATTAAATTTGTGGATTTTGAGAGAGTCTGAGAGAAAAATCGGCGCAAATTTAGCGAGGCAAATTTAACGCCAATCCTGCAAGGCTTGGCCAAACCGCGATAAATTTAGCGCACATGCGGCAAGCTAAAATTTGACGAAACGGCTTAAATTTGAGCTGATTTACGAACAAGGCGGAGTCTTTCAAATTTAGATCGGTTAAATTTGAGAAGCCGCTTGCGCGCATAAAATTTCAAAAGCCAAATCCGCCCTCAAATTTACAATCAAATTTACGCACCGCTCGCAAAAGCAAGGCGCAAATTTACTCAGTCCTCGTCCTCTTTTTCTTCGATTTTTCTGCGCACTTTGACGCTAGAGATGCTAGCGCCGTCCATCTTGCGCACCTCGTAGTAGCAGTTTTCGTCCTCGATCTTGTCGCCCACGACCGGCAAGCGACCGATGAGATTAAAGACGTATCCGCCGATCGTTAGCTCCTCGGTCTCGTCAGCAAAGCTTATCCCCATCAGCTCCTCGACGCTTTCAAGGTCAAAGCGCCCCTGAAACTCGTAGATATTTTCGTTGATCTTTTTGTAGTGCGGGTCGGCGTCGTCGTGCTCGTCGTTAAAGTCGCCTAGGATTTCTTCCATTATATCTTCCATCGTAAGAAGCCCCGCCGTGCCGCCGTATTCGTCCACGACGAGAGCGGCCGATATTTGCTGCTTGTTCATCATCACGAGGATTTTAGATATCGAGAGATTTTCGGGCACAATGACGAATTTTCGCACGATGCTGTCAAATTCGCGCTTTTTATTGCCCAAATCGATTTGCAAAATATCTCTGATATGAATCATGCCTAGTATCGCGTCCTTGCTACCGTCGATGTAGGGATAACGCGTGTATTTGGAGTCAAAGATCACTTTGATATTTTCTTCGTAGCTTTTTTGCTTGTTTATGCAGACCATATCGCGGCGCGGAGTCATGATCTCTTTGGCGACCGTGTCGGAGAAGTCGACCGCATTTTTGATGATCTCGGTTTCAAAGCTATCCAAAACGCCGCCTTTTAGGCTCTCGCCCACGATGATTTTTATCTCTTCTTCGGAGTGGGCTAGCTCGCTATCTTTGGCGGGCTTGATGCCTAAAATTTTAAGCGAAACGCCGGCTAGAAAATCAAAAGTCTTGATAAGCGGCGAGAAAACCACCCAAAATACGTGCAATGGACGCGCGATGGCAAGGACTGCTTTTTCAGATTTTGCGATGGCGACTGACTTTGGCACTAGCTCGCCTAGCACCACGTGCATGAGCGTGATCAGCGTAAACGCGATCGCAAACGCGACGGTGTGGACTAAAATATCATTTAGATTAAAGTATGTTTTTAGCGGCTCCTCGATCAGTCTAGCGACCGCGGGCTCGCCGATCCAGCCAAGAGCCAGCGAGCTTAGCGTGATGCCTAGCTGCGTGGCGGAGAGGTATGTGTCGAGGTTGTTTGACATATCAAGCGCGGTTTTCGCGTTTGGTACTTTGTCCTTAGCAAGCTCCTCTAGGCGGCTCTTACGGACTTTGACGATGGAAAATTCTGATAAGACGAAAAAAGCGTTTAGAAATACGAAGAAAAACGCGAGAGCGATCATAAAAAGCGAGTCGGCGCTACTGGGGTGCAATTAAAATCCTTAAAAAATTAAAATGAAATGCGGCGATTATAGCAAAAAATCGGGAATTTTAAACTGAAAGCTCATTTTTGCCGCCTCTAGCGCGAGCGAGCGCCGCGGAGGCTATTTTTGCCGCGTTTTGGCGCTTTTGGCCGCGTGCGTGCCTTGCTTTCGGCTTAAATTTGGGTGCAAATTTAAGCTCCGCGCTAAACTTGTAATACAAATATTGCTTATATTATGCGCCGTTTGGCTCAAATTTGCGGAATTTATTTAAATTTGAGTCCAAATTTGACGCGCCAAGACCCGCACTGCAAAAATGCTAGCAGTTAAATTTATAAAATTTAGGCCAAGCTTGCGCCGTCAAATTTGCCCGCCGAATTTATAAATGCAAAAATCCTAAAACTGCGGTTTGCCGCCGTTTGCCTTCGCACCGTTTACGAAGTCTATCGCTATTTTCTGGCAGGCCTTTTTGTCTTTTTTCTCAAGGCACAAAGTCTCAAGCTCGTCGCGGCTCATACCTTTGTAATCAGCCACCGTTTTAGTCGTGCCGCCCATATAAAGCCACGCAAGAAACCCCAAAATAAACAGGATAAAAATTAGTCTCGCCACGCCCGCTCCTTTGCGAATTTATTTTTAATGATACAGCGGCGGGGGTTAAATTTAGCTTGATTTTGCGCTAAATTTGACGAGATGCGGCACTCAAATTTAAAAAACAGTCTCGCGGTAAAAATCGCCGCAAAACCCGGTAAAACGATGGCCACGGCGTTGGTAAATTTTACGCCGATCTCGCTAAATTATTTTACCTTCTTGCCGTTTTTATAGCTTGCGAAAATTTCGCTCGTACCGTCCTTTTTAAACGCGATCACATCATAGTCCTCGACGATGCCGCCCTGCTCCATGCCGGGGCTTCCCAGCGGCATGCCGGGTACCGAGATGCCCACGACGTCAGAGGGTTTAGCGCTCAAAAGCGCCTTTATTTCTTCAGCCGGCACGTGCCCCTCGATAGCGTAACCTCCGACTATACCGGTGTGGCAGCTAGATAGCTCCGGCGGAACGCCGTATTTGTTTTTCGTTTCGATTATCGCGTTCGTTTTGTGTTCTACGATTTCAAAGCCGTTTTTTTTCATTATCTCGCCCCACTTTCCGCAACAACCGCAGTCCGGGCTTTTATAAACTTCGATCGTCTCGCCTCCCAGAGCCGCTGACGCAAGCGCCATAAGTAGCGCAAATCCCAAAATAGTCTTTTTCATTTTCATCCTTTGTAAAAAATTCGCCGGATTTTAACGTAATACGCATAACAGTAATCTAACGCGCATAAATTTAGCCTGGTTTTGCTATACTTTGCGACTAAATCTCAAATTTAAAGGCAAATAGATGTTTTCGTCGTTTTTCGCGAGCAAAAAATGGGTGCAGTGGGCGCACCTGGGCGTGATATTGATACTAGCTCTTACCTACGCGCAGGTGCAGCTAACGGTAGCGATAAACGAGTGGTACAAGGGCTTTTACGACATATTGCAAGACGTCAAAAACCACACGGTGGGGGACTTTTGGACGGAGATCGAGATTTTTGCCGCGCTAGCGTTTCCTTTCGTGCTACTAGGTACGGCTATATCGTATTTTACGCGGGTTTGGACGCTTCGGTGGCGAGAGGCGATGACCTTTAGCTACATCGACTATTGGAAAAAGACGCCAAAAGATATCGAAGGCAGCTCGCAACGTATCCAAGAGGATATCTACCGTTTTGCTAAGATCGTCGAGGATCTGGGTACCACGGTGGTTGATGCGGTTATGACGCTAGTGGCCTTCGTGCCCATCCTTTGGGCACTTAGCGCAAAGGTAAAAGTGCCGTTTATGGAGAACGTAGCCGGCTCGCTCGTGTGGATCGCGGTGGCTACAAGCGCAGGCGGCCTCATCATCTCGTGGTTTGTGGGTATCAAACTGCCCGGCCTTGAGTACAACAACCAAAAAGTCGAAGCCGCATTTAGAAAAGAGCTCGTCTACGCCGAGGACGACAAGCAAAACTACGGCGATACGCGCAAGCTAGAAGAGCTTTTTCAAAAGATAAGATTTAACTTCGGCAGGCTCTTTTTGCACTACGGATATTTCGACGTTTGGAAATACAGCTTTAGCCAAGCCATGATCATCGTTCCGCTCATAGCCCTAGGCCCTAGCGTGCTGACGGGCGCGATAACCCTAGGCGTGATGATGCAAGTCGTAAATGCCTTTTCTCAGGTGCGCGCTAGCTTGTCGATATTTATAAGAAACTGGACGACCATCACCGAGCTACGCTCCATACATAAGCGTTTGAAAGAATTTGAAACCAACATCGGCTACAAGGGCACGAAAAACGAGAATAACGAGGGGCTGGGGCTTGATATATTCGCCTATTGGGCGATCACGATCGCAGCCTTTGCGATATATTTAAAGCTAATGGAATTTAGCGTGTAAAAACCGTCATGTTTCGTCGTCAGCTCAAATTTATCGTTTCGGACGTAAATTTGACGGTTAGCTTGGCTGTAAATTCGGCAAATTTAACGAACTCGCGGTTTTTTAAATTTGACGGCTTGCAAGCAGCGGTTAAATTTGAGCTTGCGTAGCTGCGTCCGAGCCGCTAAAATTTGCCGAATTAAGCCGAATACGCAAAACGCGAACCCGTTTAAACCCACCCAAACGGAGCTCAAATTTACGCCGTCAAATTTCAAAAACGCAAATTTACCCGCCGTTTCTTTACGAATTTGACGCCGTTAAGCCAAATTTAAACGCCTATTTACGAATTTATAGCTGTTTTAGAGGTATAATCGCCAAAATCTCGCAAAGGATGAAAGATGACGATAAGGAAAATTATTTTGCTCGCCGTGTTTACCGCGACGATGCTGACGGGCTGCTTCACCAGCTCGACTAGCGGCGGCGCGCTTGGCGAAAACAGACGCCAGATGTTTCTAGTCAGCGAACAAGAGATGAACGAAGCCGCAGCCAAAGCCTACGTGCAGACTCTTAGCGGAGCGCGTCAAAAAGGCGCGCTAAACATCGATCCCGTGATGACCAAAAGAGTGCAAGACGTCGCCAAACGCCTGATCGCGCAGGTCGGGGCGTTTAGAGAGGATGCGCTCAAGTGGAAATGGGAAGTAAACGTAATCGACGAAAACACGATAAACGCGTGGTGTATGCCCGGCGGCCGTATCGTCGTTTATAGCGGCATCATCAAAAATCTCTCGCTCACAAACGGCGAGCTAGCCGCCGTCATGGGGCACGAGATCGCGCACGCGCTGCGTGAGCATAGCCGCGAGCAGGCCAGCACGGATATGCTCAAAAACGTCGGCATTTTCGCCGTTTCGCAGGCTGCGGGACTGGGCGATCTAGCTACCGGCGCCATAAATATGGCCGCTCAGTACACCATCTCGCTACCGTTTTCTCGCTCGCACGAGCGCGAGGCCGACCACATCGGCACGGAGCTGATGGCGCGCGCGGGCTACGATCCTAAAGAAGCAGTAAACGTCTGGGTCAAAATGTCGCAAAAAAGCGGCGGTAGCGTGCCTGAGATACTGAGCACCCACCCGTCTAGCCAAAGCCGCATCGCCGATCTACGCGAGGTCGCAGCCAAGCTCGAGCCCGTGTATCTACAAGCCAAAAAGTAAAATTTGGCTTGCGTGCCGGCTCTTTAAAGCGCTTTGGGTTACTCGCTTTAGGTGGTCGCGTCGGTGTTAAGTAGATTTGTAAGGCGGATAGAGGAGTGCAACAAGCTCCGGTAACGTCCGCCGTATCTTAAAAATTTAAACTATTATTTCAAATTTGCCGCCGAGTTTATGATTTGTTCCGAAAAAAGGCAAATTTATTTTTGCTTCAGTCTTTTTTTGGTCGTCAAATTTGCTGGTAATTTTATAAATTTGCGTCGAATTTGCCCGCGCATGCCGATAGTTGGCGTTAAATTTACGATCGACGTCCATGTCAAATTTGCTTTATGCGATTTTGCTTTTCGAAAAACTCCTCGTAAAAGTCGCTGCGTCTGCGAAAATTTGACGCGATCGTCTTGTTTGGCCGTACCGATTTTCGCGGCGTCGCATGGACGATTTTTTCTTTTCCGTTCTAGCCAAATTTAACGACCAGTGCCGAATTTATAGTATATTTACGCCGTTAAACGCCGTAAATATATCGCTAACCAATCTCCCGCATCGCATCAAGCCGTTTTAAAAACAGTTCCACCTTGCGCAGCTGCGCCGCATCTAGCGCCCTGCCCGAGTAAAAATACTCCACGCTGTTGCCGTTTGGATAGTAAATTTTGCCGCCGCTCTCGTCGCATCTTTCTGCACCCTGCTCGTCGCCACCTTCCTTGCCTTGCTCGCCCTCGCCGCGCCCTTCCGAGCCTTGCTTGCTCTTGTCTTTTACGCTCTCGCCGCCTGCGTCTAGATCTTCCGCGTCAAATTTACCGCCATGCGCCGATGAATTCGTATCGAATTCTACGCCACCGTCCGCGTTAAATTTAGTTGTCCGCGAGGGCAAATCCTCGCCGCACGCAAGCTTTAACCCTCCGCCCAGCTCGCTTGCAAGGCGGTTTAGCGTGCCGTCGATGCCGTCGATGATGCGTACGTGAGGCGGTAAAATTTCGTGCAAAACGTCCTTGAAATAGTTAAAATGCGTGCAACCAAGCACGAGCGAACCGAGGCGCTCAAGCTCAAATTTAGCTAGTTCCTCCCGCAGATACGCCCGAACCGCAGGCGAGTCAAACTCCAAATCCTGCGCAAACTCCACGAGGCGCGGTAACGCCAGGCTCCACGTCTCGCACTCTAGCCGCCCCACGAGGCGCGCGAGCTTTTCGCCGGCGATCGTTAGCGGCGTGGCGATGAGCAGCGTCGGGCGCGCGCCGAAGCTGTCCGCAGCGAGCTTGACGGCGGGCTCCATGCCGATGACGGGCACGCTAAATGCGCCGCGAAGCTCCGAGATAGCCGCGCTCGTGGCGGTGTTGCAAGCAACGACAACCGCGTCCGCGCCGTGCGCGACCAAAAACCCCACCGCATCAAGGCTCAGCCGCACGATCTCGGCCCTGCTTTTCGTGCCGTAGGGGACGTGATCCTCGTCGGCAAAATACAAAAACTCCGCCCCGCTAAACCGCCGCAGAGCCTCGGCAAGCACGCTCAGCCCGCCGATACCCGAGTCAAAAAACGCTATTTTCAAATCTTTATCCAAGGTTAAATTTAAAAAGAGATTATAACTCAAATTTGCGGCGATTTCGCCTTTGGACGCAAATTTTACCTTTTTGCGGTTGCTAGACCCGCGCCTTTATCGACGTACAAATTTGACGTTTTTGTTGCTGTTTTTAATCAAATTTGGCGTAAAATCGGCTAAATTTAAAAAGGATTCAAAGTGCAAGAAAATCTCGCCGATGCAAAATACGAAATCTCGCGCGCCATCAAGGCCGATCTAGCCGCCATCACGCGCATTTGTAACGCAAGCGTTTTAGAGCGAAACGCCACGGCCACGCTGCACCCCGTGGGCATAGAGGAGCGCCAAGCGTGGTTTGACATGCACGAGGCGACAAATCGCCCGATATACGTGCTGCGCGAGATTTGCGAGAGAAAATTTGACAAGCGGAGAGGGCGAAACATTTAAGGCTAATTGCGAGAGAAAATTTGACTCGAAAGGTAAAAATTTGGGCGTGCAAAAGATAGGCGCCGTAAACCCAAAAGGCGAAATCTTAGTCTGGGGTAGCCCTAGCGACTATCATCCGCGCGAGGATTACCGCATCACGGCCGAAATCAGCGTCTATGTCGCGCCTGGGGCTCGCGGCAAGGGGCTCGGCGGACGGCTAGTAAATTTTATGCTTGAGCGCGCGCCCGAATTTGGCATCAAAAACATCGTCGCGCTGATATTTTCCAGCAACGCAGCAAGCCTAAATTTGTTTGCAAAATTCGGCTTTACGCGCTGGGGCGAGCTACCCGAAGTCTGCGATATGGGCGGCAAAATCGAGAGCCTGACGATACTGGGTAAAAATTTATGCTCCGCCGCCAAATAAATTTCATCATCTTTCAAAAGTTCGCGATAAATTTAAAGGATGTAGGAAAAAACGCTATTTGCGTTGGCGTTTACGGCTGATTTTGCGTTTGGCTCGTCTAAATTTGAAACGCCAGAAAAAGAATGCAATGACGGCGATATGGAGTCTTGCCTTAAAGCCGCTTTTCAATACGAAGACGACGACAAAAAACTCAAACTAGTTAAAAAAGCTTGCGATTCCGGCAAAGATAGTCCTTTCATTAATCCATCGCCGAAATTTAAAGAAACTCGGCAAACATCCTACGGCGCGTATGAAATTTTAAAATAATGCATCGAGCCGTAGGTCGATAAATCGATAAAATCGATTACGGCTCGCCTTATTGTATTTATCTAAAAATTTAGGCTAATCCAAAAGCTCGGCCGCAAATTTATCTTCGTTAAATTTCCTTCCCAAAAAGGCACAAACCTCGCGCGCATCGCGAAGCGCGTTAGCCATGCAGCTAGTAGCTCCGGGGCTTGGCGTCATGTTAAAGCTAATGCCCTCATCGGTGTTTATGCCCGCTTCTCCCAGCATCAAACGCCCGCTTGATTTATCCAGCACCTGCGGGCGCACTCCGCCGAAATTTCGCGCGCAGCTCACGTCTTCGTAGGCTAGCGAAGGCACTATCTTTCGCGCCGCTTTGACGAATAGGCGGCGATTTATACAGGGGATTTCGTAGGCGAAATTTTTAAATAGATAATTTCTAATCTCGCTGTCGCAAAGCAGCTCAAACATCGACCTAGCCACCCTGCCGTCAAACCTCAGCGTCTTTAAAAAGTCCCAAAACGTTGCACTTCCGCGGTATCGCTCTAGCTTTGGCATCATTAGCGCGGTGGGGCCGAACCTCGTGCGCCCGTCCGCTAGGATATCGGCGTCGCCGTGTAGCGCGGCAAAGGGCAGCTTTGGGTTTTGCACCATATAGACCTTGCCCTTTAGCAGGTGTTTGTCGCTCATATAAAAGCTCCCCGCAACGGGCAAACAGCTGTAATCAAGCCCATAACCCATCTTGTGCGCCAAAAACAGCGAATGCGCGTCCGCATCGACTACGACGTAGTTCGCGCTAAATTCGCGCCCGTCTTTAGCCGTGAGGCAAAAGCCATCGCTAGCGCGGACGATCCGCTCTATCTCGCAGCTTAAAAACACGTCCGCGTCGCGGTTTTCCTTAGACGCGACATCTCGGGCGTTTTTTACGAAGCTCTTAGCCGCGCGCCCGAAATCAATCGTCGTGTATTCGCCGCTTTGCACGCCCATCGCCACGATCTCTTCGCTTCTATCGCCGCTTTTATCGGCGTTTAAAACGACGTTTGGCTCAAGGCCTTTTAGCTCGTCTTTCTCAAAAAGCCGCAGATACGGATAAATTTCGCGAAATTTACTAAATCTCTCGCGCAAAGCCGCGCTCTCCTCCTCGCCTACGCCTAGAACCATCTTTGGTGCGAGAACATAAACTCGCCCGCGTAGCCGTGCATCAGCGCGTATTTTACGACCATGCGCGCCACGACGCTTACTTTTTTGGCTTTTTCATAATCGTAGTTCGTTTCTATATCGCCGCAGTGGATCGTCTGCGAGTTACACTCTCCGCGCGAATTTAGCGTCGCTAAGTCTTCGTATTTTTCAAAAAGCGCAAGGCTTTTTACGTCCGCGTAGCGCGCGAGCTGATAAAATAGCGCGCAGCCCGAAATTCCGCCTCCTACGACGGCTACCTCGTAATGTCTCTTCATAAAAGCTCCGTAAATTTTCGGCGTATTTTGCCTAAAAATGCTTAAATTTGATTGAGTTTAATGGGTTTTAAAAAATGCGTCGGCACAGCTAGCGGCGGCAAATTTAAAAGCTAAATTCGCCGCCTAAATTTACGCTATTTCGCGCCATTTTGCGCTTTAAACTCCGCCAAAAGCTCCTCGTCGCATTTAGGGCAGTATTCGTGCTCGCCGCTGATGTAGCCGTGCTTGGCGCAGACGCTAAAGACCGGCGTTATCGTGATGTATGGCAGCTTGTAGTTGTTTATCACGCCGCGCACGAGGTCTTTGCACGCTTCGGCCGAGCTGATACGCTCCTTCATGTATAGGTGCAGCACCGTGCCGCCCGTGTAGGAGCTTTGCAGTTCGTCTTGCAGATCGAGCGCCTCGAACGCGTCGTCGGTGAAATTTGCCGGCAGCTGCGTGGAGTTGGTGTAGTAGATATTTTCGCCAAA
>NZ_CALHXD010000333.1 GCF_938040115.1 uncultured Campylobacter sp.
GGCGAGACGACTATGAACGGCGAAGTAGACGACGGCAAATACGGCTTTTTAACAAGCGACAACCTAAACGCGCAAAAAGCTAGAGTGCTCTTGATGCTTGCGCTTACGCAAACAACCGATAAGGCAAAGATCCAGGAGCTTTTCCTAACTCACTAAAATTTGAGTTTGAGCGGATATCTCGTGAGCGCTTTTAAATGAGCTTTAATTTTTCTCAACCTGTAGCCTATATGGCTAGTCTCAATCGAAAAATTATGCACAACATTTAAAATCATCTCACGATATATCCGCCTTGTTTTTATATCGAGGCAAATTTGTTCAAAGCGTACAATTCGCCCTCTTATTCGCAAAGCAAAGCTCATACTACCTAGCTTTTTTTGCTTTGTTTTTTATTACGACGGAGTTGCTAAATTTGCGGTCCGCTGTCTCTTTTGCAATTTTTTACTTCGATGAATTTATTTCAAATTTGAACTCAAATTTAAGATATTTTACGCGCAACTTAGCTAAAATTTGCCCTGTTTGCACCACAAAACCAGCAAAAGGAGCACAAAATGAAAAAATTTCTACTCATCCTCACAAATCAGCCCTATAACGGCACGGACAACGCGTATAATGCATTGCGGCTAGCAGGAGCGCTCAAAAATAGGGGCGAATACGTCAGGATATTTCTGATGAACGACGCGGTCGATCTCGCGCGAAATAGCACGCAAAAGCCCGAAAACTACGACTTTGACCTAGCGGCAAAACTAAAAGAACTGCACGCAAACGGCGTAGTGCTAAAGGTCTGCGGCAGCTGCGAGGCTAGATGCGGTCTGCACGCGGGCGAGCCGTACTTTGATAGCGAAATAAAGGGCAGCATGGATATCCTTGCTAGCTGGGTAGCGGAGTGTGATCAGGTGATGACTTTTTAGGCTGCCGTTAGCGGCAAATTTGCGTTAAATTTGAGATTTTTTAGGAGCAAAAATGGGAATGAGCGCGCACTACTACGCCTATGCGCGAGACGATATAGAGGCGATCAAAAACGGCGGCGGCGACGATGTCGAGGCGCTGGACGAATACGACCTGGATAAAATGTGGGACGCGATGCATAAAGCGCTAACGGACAAAAATATGTTTGAGGCGATGAGTGCAGGCGAGATTTTCGCTACGCCAAATCCGCTTAGCTGGGCGATATTTGGACGCGGCATGGCGGGCGAGGAGGGAAGTGAGGCGGTATCTTACGTGGGCGCAGATGACGTAAAAGCCGTAGCTAAAGCGATGTCTGATACCGATATCGACGCACTTTTGGCAAATGTAGATTTTGCGGACTTTGGCGCTGCAGGCACGTATCCTGAGATATGGGAGTACGAGAGCGAATTTGAAGATATCAAAGCCGAGCTAAAAGAGCATTTTAACGGGCTTTTGGGTTTTTATCAAAATGCCGCCGACAAAGGGCTTGGCGCGCTAATCGTAATAGCGTAAAATTACGGCAAATCTCGTTAGGCGCTTGGCTACGGTGGAGCCGCTTTTGAGATAAATTTAAACCCGCATACATAAAGTCAAATTTGTGGGGTTAAATTTATGTGGTCTAAGATGAGCTTTGCTTGCTAAATTTACGCTCTGCTGTTCTAAAAAAATGTAAACAAATGCCGCCGCCAAATCCGCTAAATTTACGTACCCGCGCATAACAAATCAAATTTCCGCCTCGATGCAAAAACAAAAACGACGACTGAAGTAAATTTTGCTAAATTTCCGCCGCCCGCGCGCCGTTTTTTATCTTAAATTTATTAAATTTGATTTACTATTTCTTCAAAATTTAAGGCGCTTTATGAACTACCTACTTTTTGCCGTTACGTTTTTCCCTATCAGCCTGATGCCCGGTATCAACATGACCTACGCGATGAGTATTGGCATGAGCCTGGGCTACGTGCGCGCGTTACCGATGATGGCGGGGCAGCTCGCCTCTCTGGCCTTCGTAGGTATTTGCTGTATGCTCGGTGTTGGCGCAGTTTTGGCGCATTACGGCTTCGCGTTTAAGGTTTTAAACATCATCGCAGGCCTTTATCTACTATATCTTGGCGCTATGCTGTTTTTTAGCAAGGGGCAGCTTAGCATCACGAAGGTCTCGCAGCTTCCGAGTAAAAAGCAGATGTTTTTAAACGGCGCCGTGGTCTGCATCTCAAATCCTAAGGCGTGGATTTTTCTATCGGCTTTGTTGCCGACTTTTTTGGACGCGAACGATCCTTTTAGCTTGTCTCGTATACTTTCTATCACGGTTGCGCTCGTTTTTATCGAGTTTTGCTCGCTAAGCATCTATGCTCTTGGCGGCGCGATACTAAAGAAATTTTTGCAAACCCACCTGCGACTTTTGGAGATTTTTACCGCCGTCGTTATCTGCACTATCGGCGTTTTGATGATGCTTCGCTAAATTTACCGGCCGAATTCTAGTTAAATTTGATAAAATAGGACAAAATTTATCGCCTTGCCCGTTAAATTCGGGGCAAATTTAAGGAAAATAAATGTTTAAAATTTTAGTCGCCGAGGATGACGAAAATTTAAATAAAATAATCTGCCTAAAGCTCGCGCAGGAGGGCTTTTCGCCGCTTGCGGCTTTTGACGGAGAGCTGGCTTTGCAGCTGCTAGAAAGCGAGCGTGCCGACCTTGTGATCACCGATATCATGATGCCAAGGCTTAGCGGATACGAGCTAACCAAGCAAATCAAGCTGCTAGACGAGTCGCTGCCCGTGCTCATGATAACGGCAAAAAGCGGCATGGATGGCATGGAGAAGGGCTTTGTCACGGGAGCGGACGACTATATGAGCAAGCCTTTAAATTTAAAGGAGCTGATCTTACGCATAAACGCGCTTTTGCGCCGAGCCAAGATCGCTAGCGGCAAGCGGCTGAGGTTTAAAAACTCCGAGCTAGACTATGCGGCACTTAGCCTAAAAATCGGCGGCGAGGCCGTGGAGCTCGCGCCAAAGGAGTTTTATCTACTCTTTTTGCTGCTCTCAAATCCTGGCAAAATTTTCACTCGTCTTGAAATCATGCAAGAAATTTGGGGCTACGATACGGATAGCGACGAGCGTGCGGTCGATACGCACGTAAAAAAGCTACGCCGCAAGCTAGAAAGCTGCACGGACTTTGAGATAGCTACGGTGCGCGGCATCGGCTATAAGGGCGAAATTTACGAGTGAGGGGCTGGGAGACAAAGTGAAAATTTTAAAAGCTATTTTCGCGGTGGCATCGGCGGTTTGCTATCTAAACTCGGCCGTTTTACCAGAAAGCGACTGGAGTAAAAAAGATCTAAAAGGCGAGGTCAAAAGCATGACGGCTACGGAGCACGAATACTCCGTAGATGGCTCCGGCGCGCTAGAAAATACGCGCGTGAAGCGGACGGAGTTTAACGAAAACGGCTATATACTGCAAGAAACCGAGCATATAAACGGCGTGCCAAACAGCTCGGTTTTGTTTGAGTACGGTAAAGACGGGCTAATACGCAAAAAATATCAAGATAGCGCCGTTTATCTCTACGAATACGAATTTGACGGCGAAAATTTAGTCGCGACGGCCAAAGAACAGCATGTGGGGGATAAATTTTATCCGCGCACGGAGAAAATTACCTACGGCAAGGACGGCAAAATGATCGCTCGGGCGGCGTATTCGGGCGGGACGCTAGTGACGGACGATAGCTACGTCTACGACGAAAAGGGCGTTTTAACGCGGATAGAAAATAATATGGAGCCGCGCAACGGCATAGAGATAAGCTTCGAGCGCAAGCCAAACGGCGAATACGAAAAAATCACGCAAGCCCCGAACTCAAAATGGGTTTATTACTACGCCGCAAACGGCGACGAGATGGAGTATACGTCGGTAAATTACTTCGGCTCTGAGGCAAAAATAGGGCAAATCTTGCAGTTTAAGGATATAAGCAGGGACGAGCGGGGAAATTTGACGCGTAAAACCTCGGTCAAATTTAAGCCCGCGGACAAATACTATGAAAACGGCGATATAAAAGAGATCGGTCTATATAAAAAAACGGAAATAAAATATGAATACTACGCAAAATAAGAAAAAATACCTAATCAGCCTAAAAACCTACACGGCGGCGATGTTTATCTTCGTCTTTTGCGTGCTTTGCGTCGCGGCGTCGGCGGCGATACTGGCTTACGAGCGGATATTTGAGATAAAGCTTGGGATGTTTTGGGGCATTATCAGCTTTTGCGCGATCGTGATGGGCGCGGGCGGAGCGATATTTTATGCCGTAACGGCGTATTTTTTAAGATACGTCGAGAGCTTTAGGCAAGCGGCGGGAAAGATCGCTAGAGGCGACTTTGCCGTTAGGGTCGCGCGCAAAAACTGCAAGCGCGGCGCAGATAGCGAATACCTTCACGAGCTGGACGAACTGGCGGCAAATATAAATTTGACCGCGTCGGCGCTGGAAAAAATGGACTACATGCAAAAGGACTTCGTCTCAAACGTCTCACACGAGCTAAAAACGCCCCTAAGCGTCATCAGCGGCTACTGCGAGATCGCGCAGGACGAGACGGACGAGACGCGCAGAAACGAGTATCTGGGGCTCATAAAAGAGCAGGCAAACTCGCTAAGTAGGCTGTGCGAGGACATGCTGCTGCTCTCGCGGCTAGATAGCCAAGCGGGCGTAAATTTGGACGAAAACGTGCGAGTAGACGAGCAGCTACGAAAGGCCGCGGCGATGCTGATGCAAAAGTACGACGGGCGGGAGTTTGATCTAGATCTAGCCGCCGTAAGCGTACGCAGCAACGCCTCGATGCTAGCGCAAATTTGGCTAAATTTGATGGATAACGCGCTAAAGTACTCAGCCGCCGATATCGGCGTGAGCTGCCGCGAAGAGGGCGGGCGGCTTGTCGTGTGCATCAGCGACGAGGGGGCGGGCATAGAGGCTAAAAAGCTAGAAAAAATCTACGATAAATTTTATCAATGCGAGGAGTCGCACAAGGGCAAAGGTAGCGGCCTGGGGCTATCTATCGTGCGGCGTATCGTTCATCTTTTAGGCGGGGACATAAGCTATGAAAGCGAGCCAGGACGCGGTACGACCGTAAGCGTGAAAATCCCAAACGCGCGTAAAATTTGAGGCAAAGCGCGGCTAAATTTGAGCAAATTTGCGCTTTTGCGGGCAAATTTAGCTATCGGGGCGCATGGCAAATTTGACTTGCGGACGCAAAATTTGACGAAAATTTAAATTTGCCGCAAGCGACGCAACCGAGTTTGCCGTAAATTTGACGAAATAAGCGCAAATTTAACGCGAAATTTTAAAAAGTCATACAAAGGACACATTGAGGACACAAAAGGTCATTATAATTCTCCAAAAATAAAGGAGAAAAAGATGAAAGATTCTGCAGTAACTCACGTAACTATGGCTATCGGAGCCTTGCTTTGGGGTTGTCTAACGGCAGCGGTGGTTTTATTTTAACCAAAAACAAAAACGTAAAAACAAAAAATCTACGGACGAGTATCCAAGCGATATCTCGTCCTTCCTCTAAATCAAATTTAACCGCTATCCCGCACCGCTTTTAAAACCCGGCTTTTCTAGCTGCTTAAATTTACTAGGTTTATTAAATTTCCTGCTCGGCGAGCTTGTTTTTGTATCAAATTTGAAATTTGACTCGCGAGCCGAACTGTTTAAATTTAACCTCAAATTTACACGCACCGACCGCTAGCTGTCGCGCTTTGATTGTTTATTTAGTTTCTTTTAGATAAAATCGCCCAAATTTAATCTTAAGGCGAATCATGAAACAAGCAAAAGTCTGGAAATTCGGCGACAATATCGACACCGACATCATCATAGCCGCGCGCTATCTAAATACCTCCGACGAGAAAATCTTGGCCACTCATATCATGGAGGACGCCGATCCCGAGTTTAGCAAAAAAATCTCCGCCGGCGACGTCATCGTGGCGGGCGAAAATTTCGGCTGCGGCAGCTCGCGCGAGCACGCTCCTTTGGCGCTTAAGGCCGCAGGCATCGGTGCTGTGATAGCCAAGAGCTTTGCTAGGATTTTTTATAGAAACAGCTTTAACACGGGGCTTTTGATACTAGAAATCAAAGAAACAGACGAGATAAACGCAGGCGACGAGCTAAAAATCGACGTGGATAACGGCGCGGTCGTAAATTTAACGAGCGGCAAAGAGTATAAATTTAGCCCGATACCGCCGTTTATGCAAGAGCTTTTAAAAAGTGGCGGCCTCATAGAATACGCAAAAACAAGGATATAAAATGTCTAAAATTTATAACATAGCGGTGATAAAAGGCGACGGCATCGGTCCTGAGATAGTGGATGAGGCGATAAAGGCGCTGGATGCGGCTAGCGCGGAGTTTGGTTTTGAACTTAGCTACAACTTTTACTTGATGGGCGGCGCTGCGATCGACGTATTTGGCGAGCCTTTGCCTAGCGAGACGCTAAGCGGCGCGCTAAGCTCAGACGCTGTGCTTTTTGGCGCTATAGGCGGGCCTAAATGGGACGGCTTGCCGCGTCATCTGCGCCCTGAAAGCGGGCTTTTAAAGCTGCGAAAAGAGCTTGGCGCGTACGCAAATTTGCGCCCTGCGATGATATTTGACGAGCTAGTAGACGCTAGTACGCTAAAGCCCTCTGTCCTTCAGGGTGTTGATTTTATCGTGGTTCGCGAGCTAACCGGCGGGATATATTTCGGCCAGCCGCGCGAGAAAAAAGAAAACAGCGCATATAACACTATGACCTACACGAGCGAGGAGATCGAGCGCATCGCAAAGGTCGGATTTGAAACCGCGATGAAGCGCAAAAAACGCGTCTGCATGGTCGATAAGGCAAACGTGCTAGAGACCAGTCAGCTCTGGCGCGAGGTCACGAGCGAAGTCGCAAAGAGCTATCCGGAGGTAAATTTGGAGTTTATGTACGTCGATAACGCGGCGATGCAGCTAGTGCGCGCGCCTAGTAAATTCGACGTGATTTTGACGGAAAATCTCTTCGGCGATATCCTAAGCGACGAGGCTAGCATGGTGTGCGGCTCGATAGGACTGCTACCGAGTGCCAGCATCGGGGGCAAGGTAGGCATCTACGAGCCTATCCACGGCAGCGCGCCAGATATCGCGGGGCAGGGCATCGCAAACCCGGTCGCTACGATACTAAGCGCTGCGATGATGCTTAGGTATTCATTTGGCGAAAATACGGCTGCAAAAGCGATCGAAAACGCCGTAAAAGGAGCGCTCGCGCAAGGATACAGGACGAAGGATATAGCGGAGTTTGGCGCTAAAGAAATTTGCTCTACGAGTGAGATGGGCAATATCGTAGCCTCGCTCGTAAAAAAAGCGTAAAGATGAAAGATACGATTACCGAAGCCCTAATCTACGAGGCCCAAGGGCTAAAAGACGACGCGCTCATAGTTTATAAAAACATCCTAAAGCGCGAGCCTGCAAACGCCGCCGCGATCGCCGCGATAAGGCGTCTAAGTGGCCTTAGCAGGAAAAAAACGGGCGTGAACGAGCAGATGCGCGATTTTTTCGTCAAGATGAAAACGGACGAAGAAATAACCGAATTTAAAAGGTGGCTGATAAAACTATGAAACTAGAAGAAATAGCGAAAATGGCGATAGACGAGGTGGCGATGGAGCTCAAGCAAATGAGCGTCGCGCAGGAAAACTTGGGCGCTAGCGAGGCTGAAAGCACGGCAAATTTGGCGAGCGTTCCGACCTCAAACGGCGACGTAAATTTGACCAATGCCGCGGGTCTTGCAAATTTAGTTAGCGAGATAAGCGTGGACGAGGCTAGCGAGTTTGAAGCCGTTTTAGAAAGCGCGGCAAACTCGCAAAACGTCGCTCCTAAATTTGACGGCGTAGAGGAGATCGCCGCGACTGCTGCGCCGCAAAAAGCCTTTGAAGTCGAGGTTGCGAATTTTACGGGCGAGGAGATATTTCTAAAAAAC
>NZ_CALHXD010000334.1 GCF_938040115.1 uncultured Campylobacter sp.
CCACTCCTCGTCGTGATATACGCGCTCCAGATCGCTTTTCTCCGCCCAGTCGCAACGTTTTAAATTTTTATCCATCGGATTTCTTAAAATTTTATTTTGCTTAGGATTTTTGAAAATCCCCATGCGTTTCTAGCGTCGCTCAGTTCTTTTTTTTCGAGTTTTGCCACCATCATCTCTTCGTTTTTTCCTAGGCGGGAAACCACCTCGCCAAAGGGGCTAATGAGCATCGAATCGCCGTAAAAGCTCCACTGCTCGCCGCTAGCGGCCTTGTGGTTGCCGACTCGGTTTACGCGCAGGACGTAGACGTTGTTTGTAAAGGCGCGGGTTTTTAGCAGCTCCTCCCAGCGCGACTCGCTAAAAAACGTGCATGCGGTAGGAACTACGACGACATCGACTTTCTTGCGCGCCATATACGCCCACGCCGCGTCAAAATGCGCCTCAAAGCCAAACATCGCGCCGATTTTAAATTTCTCGTAGCTAAAGACGGGCAAATTTAGCTCGCCCTCATCTTTGTTAGCAAAAAATTTCGCCTCGTTCCAGTGCGGGTAGGGCATCAGGATCTGCTGCTCGTAAAAGCGCGACGACGCGGGACTAAATCTCGCCGCGACCTTGACGAAGCCTTTGCCTTTGGGTAGCACGAGCGGGGCTAGGATTTCTAGATTGTATTTTTGCGCCATTGCGGCAAGCGCATGTTTTTTGCGCTCGCTTTGCTCTTTGATGAGGCTTTTTGGCATGAGCTCGAGCTCTTTAAAAAAGCTGTTTAGCACGTACTCGCCGAGCACCACGAGTCTAGCGCCTTCACCCGCGCAAATCCTAAAATAATAATCCAGCCGCGACTCGCTCATGGGCTGAGTGGGTAGCTGCAGGGTGCAAACGGCCGCGGTCGCGTTATTCATCGTCTGCATCCTTTACCACTAGCTTTGCGTTTTGCAGGATTTTGTCTGCTTCCTCGAGCAGCTTTTTGCCCTCTTTGTGCAGCTTGACGCTTTGTTCTAGGCTTAAATTTTCATCGCCGAGCTGTTTTAAAATTTCATTTGCTTTGGCGAGTTTGCTCTCAAAATCCTCGCTTAAATTTTCACTCATCTAAAACCTTTTTTATGATTTTTTCAAATTTATCTACTTCGACCAAAAACGCGTCGTGGCCGTAGTCGCTGTCTATCTCGTGGTAGTCGCACGCCTTGCCGATATCCTGCAGCGTCTCGTGCATCTCGCGCATACAGCTTGGCGGAAACAGCATATCGCCGCTAAATGCTATAAGCGTAACCTTGGCGCAAATAGGCAAAAGGGCATGCGCGAGATCGTCGTAGTGGCGCGTGCAGTCAAAGATATTCATCATCTTTACGATGTAAAGGTAGCTCAGCGGGTCAAAGCGCTTTGGAAAGCCGTGGCCGTTGTACTCCATATAGCGATCGACCTGAAACCGCCCCGTAAGCTCGTAAAGGCCGTCGGTTTCGACGTAGTTGCGGCCGAATTTGGAGTCCATGGAGCTAGGCGAGAGAAAGCTGATGTGCCCCGCCATGCGTCCTAGCGCCATGCCTGTTAGCCCCTGTGCGGCGATATCGTTTTCGTCGTACTGGCCGTCTTTAAAGCCCGGATCGCGTAGTATGCCATCGATCGCTATTTTGTTAAACGCGATCGCCCAGGCCTTGCTCTGATAGGTGCTGGCTAGGATGATGACGTTTTTGGCGAAATTTGGAAACTCGATCGCAAAACAAAGCGCCTGCATACCGCCTAGGCTGCCGCCCACGACCGCATGCGCGCGCTCGATGCCTAAGTGCTCAAAAAGCCTCATCTGCGCCTTTACGACGTCGCTGATGGTTAGCACTGGAAAGCGCAAACGATACTGCTTGCCCGTGCTTTTTTCGATACTTAAGGGATTTGTCGAGCCGAAATTTGATCCGAGGATATTTACGCAGATGACGAAAAATTTGCTCGTATCTATACCCTTGCCCTCGCCCACTAGCGCGTCCCACCAGCCGAATTTCTGCTCGTTTTCGTATCTGCCTGCGGCGTGGTGGCTGCCCGTTAGGGCGTGACAGACGACTATGACGTTGCTTTTATCCTCGTTTAGCTCGCCGTATGTTTCGTAGGCGAGCTCAAATTCGGGTAAAATTCGGCCACTCTCTAGATAGAGCGGCTCATCAAATTTTACTTTGCCGGTTTTTAAATTTAGCACTAATTGACTTTGTAGTTAGGGGCTTCTTGCGTGATGACGACGTCGTGGACGTGGCTCTCTTTTAGTCCAGCGCTCGTGATCTCGACAAACTGGGCTTTTTCCTGAAGTGTTTTGATATCTTTTGAGCCCATATAGCCCATCGCGCTTCGTAGGCCGCCAATTAGCTGATGTACGACCTCTTTTATGCTGCCTGCAAACGGTACGCGACCCTCGATACCCTCAGGCACGAGCTTATCTTGCGCGGTGCCTTCTTGGAAATATCTATCGCTGCTACCTTTCGTCATAGCGCCGATGCTGCCCATACCGCGGTAGACTTTGTACTGGCGTCCTTGGAATGTTATCACCTCGCCCGGAGTCTCCTCGCAGCCAGCCAGCAAGCTACCAGCCATCACGCAGCTAGCGCCTGCGGCTAGGGCTTTGGCTACGTCGCCTGAGTACTTTAGTCCGCCGTCTGCGATGACCGGGATACCGTATTTTGCAGCCTCGGCCGAGCAGCTATCGACGGCGAAAATTTGAGGTACGCCAACGCCCGCTACTACGCGAGTGGTGCAGATAGAGCCCGGTCCTATGCCTACCTTGATACCGTCGGCGCCCGCTTCGGCTAGGTCTTTGACGGCGGCCGGGTTTGCGATATTTCCAGCGACGACGTCCACTTTTAGCTCGGCTTTAACCTGTCTTAGCGTATCTAGTACGCCTTTTGAGTGGCCGTGGGCGGAGTCTATTACGATGACGTCTACGCCTGCTTCTGCTAGAGCTTTTGCTCTATCCATTTGACCTACGCCGATAGCTGCTGCTACGCGGAGTCTGCCGTAGGCGTCTTTGTTTGCGTTTGGATACTCTTTGCGTTTTTTTAGATCTTTTATGGTTATGAGACCCTCTAGGTGGCCGTCTTTATCGACGATAGGTAGTTTTTCTACGCGGTTTTGAGAGAAAATCTTCTCCGCGTCGTCTAGCGTGCAGCCCTTTGGAGCGGTGATTAGCGGAGCTTTAGTCATCCTGTCTTTTACTAGGACGCTTCTGTCGTTTTCAAATCTCAAATCGCGGTTGGTTAGGATTCCTATTAGTTTATTTTCCTCATCCACGACGGGAACGCCCGAGATATGCAGATCCGCCATCATATCAAGCGCGGAGCCTACGCTGGCGTTTGGCGAGATGGAGATAGGATCGATGATTACGCCGCTTTCGCTTTTTTTCACGCGGCGGACCTCTTTGACCTGGCTTTGTATGTCCATATTTTTATGTATGACGCCGATACCGCCTAGACGCGCCATCATAATCGCCGCACGGTGCTCGGTGACGGTGTCCATCGCAGCCGATACGATCGGGATGTTTAGCTCCACGTTTTTGCTAAAGCGCGTTTTTATGTCTACTTGTTTAGGCAAAATTTCGGAGTACTGCGGGACGAGCAAAACGTCGTCAAAGGTGAGAGCCTTCGTAACTATCTTCATGCGTTTATCCTTTTATAGAGTTTTCTAAACTAAGTGCGCCTTCTAGCAGCGTTTTTTCGTCCCACGCCTTTGCGATGAGCTGAGCAGAGACGTTTAGGCCGTCCGCATCTTTTGCTACCGGAACCGATATGGCAGGCAAGCCGGCTAAATTTACGCTGATCGTATAGATGTCTGATAGATAGGAATCTAGCGGGTTTTTTAGCTCGCCAAATTTATACGCCGTGCTAGGGGCGACCGGCATTAAAATGAGGTCGCATTCGTTCAAAATTTGCTCATACTTGGCCTTAGTGTGGGCGCGAGCTTTTTGCGCTTTGATGTAGTATGCGTCGTAGTAACCGCTGCTAAGTACGAAAGTACCGAGTAAAATTCGCTTTTTTACCTCTTCGCCGAACCCTTCCGAGCGCGAGTTGATGTAGAGCTCTTTTAAATTTTTGGCCTCGGCTCTGCGTCCGTATCTCACTCCGTCGTAGCGGCTGAGATTTGCGCTGGCTTCGGCGG